>JAZNOE010000023.1:0-8859 GCA_045580625.1 Acutalibacteraceae bacterium
ATGAAATATTTTGCCTTAGCGGCAAAATGTGAAATAAAATAAATCCCTCATACGCCGCAGCGTATTTCATAGCGTCAGCTATTTCATAACGCGAAGCGTTATTTCACAAATCCCGCAAGGGATTTATTTCATTGAAAAGAACCCACATTTGTCTACGACAAATGTGGGTTCTTTTCTGGTGGAGACAACTGGGCTCGAACCAGTGACCCCTTGCATGACAAGCAAGTACTCTGACCAACTGAGCTATGCCTCCGTATATTGTCATTCTACCATACAAGTATGGTTTTGACAATATATTTATTTTTAAAATAATCTGCAAGCCGACCCCGCCCCACATCAGCAAAAAAACCAATGATAGAACCTGCAAGGTCTAAACAAACGTCCAAAAAAACCGCTTCGGTCAGAAAATGACTGAATCAATTCATCGCACACCGCTACTAAAACGACCGTCACAGACACAAGCAAAAACAAACGTTAATAAGCTTTTATCGGTTTTCTTCAAAGCACCTTTGCTTAAAGCTCAAAAGCCGATTTTTCGGGGAAAAGCTTTTCAAATTCATTAATAATTATTTGTTTATGCTTTTCAAAGTCTTTTTCGTTTTCGGTATCGTTAAGACAAATGACCTTGCCTTTTCGGTGTTTCATATATCTAACGCATTCATCGTCATACGCCAAAGATGACGTTCTGAAATATTGGCCGATAGGCTTTTGCGGTTCGAATTGCCCTGACAACAACTGCCAGTCGCGAACGCAATAGGTAGTGATATCATCCGTCGTGCGAAAATGATTTCTGCAGGTCTTGTCAATTTTATCATATTCCGCTTCCCACAATTTAAAAAATGTCTGTTTTAAAAACGCCGTGTGGATATGATAGCTTACCATATTCGGTATAAGATTGCGTCGACCGTATAAAAATAGCTTTAAAATGCCCGATATCGGCTGATGCTTTATCCACTTAAGCTTATTAGAATTTATACTGTTTTGCAATGAAAAATGCTTATTTTCAAGCTCAATATTATTGAAAAGCATACGTGAGAAAAAGCCGTTTGGATATAACGGGCCAAGGCACGGCAAATCACACGGCAGACCGTTTTTAAAAAAGTCATCCGGTGAGGTTTTATCTATCAAAAAAACATCATCATTAAAATACACAAAATTATCAGAAAGCCCTTCTATTCTGTGCAGATTCCATTCAATTGTATGACAGTTAAATGTGGGCAAATATTCCTTCGGTATAAAATCGGTATGCTTTACCCATTTAAGCTTTGGATGATAGATATTCAGCCATTCGGGTTTCTGATCATCGGTTACAAAATAAATATTTCTAACCCACGGCGCAAATTTTTCCACCCCGCGGAACCAATATTTCAAAGTATTCCACTCACGATAACGCGAATCGGAATTCACCTCATCATCAGCCAAATGAAAATAATTGCTCTTTTTTTCCCGCCAAACGGGGTCGGTATCATCCACCCAGGTGATAACAAAATCAATTACTGGTGTTTCTTTCATTTGCTTTTCCTTTCGATTATTTTTTTAAATAAAAACAATAACATTCGGGGATCCATTCCATTTATCAGCAGGCGGTTACATTGTCTTATGGGTTTAATAATAAAACCGAGTATGAAGTTTGTAAAAAACTGGGTTAAAAGTGAAGCCGCCGCCGCACCTGCGGCACCAAAATGCGGAATCAATAACAAATTAATAACCACATTCATCAAAGCTCCCGCAAGATTCAGTTTCCACAAAATTTTGTGTTTTCCTTCGGCAAGTATCCAAATATTTCTTACTACACCCATATATGAAAAAGCAATATACCAAACAAGAATTCTTAACACATTAACTGACGCCATATATTCCTGACCATATAGCACCCAGATAATAAGCTTTGAAAAAACGGTAAAGCCTATCCCCTGTATCAACGCCATATATGTAGTTATGCAATACAGACGTGAAATATTTTTTTCATATTCGGTCGAATTTTCTTTTTTACATTTAAGTATCACGGGACGCATAGAATCAACTATCGCCATATAAACAAACTGAAATACCCCCGCACTGGTGATGGCAGCGGTATAAAACCCGTTTTCCGCATCACCGGACATAAGTTTAAGCATTATATGGTCGGTATTTTGAAACAACGTCACCATCATTGACGCCAAAATATAAAATTTGCTTCTTTCAAAAAGCTTTTTAGACAGCGAAAAAGAAAATTCGAGACGTGGTGCACCTTGTTTTATGTAAATAACCAACAAAGCGGCACCTATAATAGTATAATCAAGGGTATTAACAAGCGCAAACCAATAAACACTTTTTGCAGTAACCAACAAAAATATGCGATAAAGCGAAACCGCAATGTAGGCTAAAAGCATCACAATTGAAGGATATTTTGATTTCAGCTTATACTGAAACCAATACTGCAAAAGCTCAAAAGCGCGGAAAAATAAAGAAAGACTGTATAATATGCAAACAATAAATGTGTCGGTTTCGCCACGGTTTGCAAACGCAACAAAACCTCCCACCATAAATATGCAAAACACACTTGAAACCATATCCATAAGTAATGACGTACCCATTACCTTACCTTCCTGTTCGGGATGTTCAACCAATTCCTGAACAAGTGTGGACTGAAGTCCCAACTGCATTACAGGCAAAACAAAAGCCACTACGGATGCGGCATAATTTATTATACCGTAATTAGACGGCCCCAGATATCTCGCGCAAAGCATTCCGACAACAAACTGCAGCAGCGATTGCGCAATCCTGCAAATTATTATCCATTTGGCATTATTAAATACCTTATTGTTTGACATACATACCTCTTAATACAAAAATTTGTCTATATGGTATCACAGAGCCTTCAAAAAGAAGGCTCTGTGTTTTTTTAACCGATAATCTGACCCTTTTCGTTAAAGATATAACTCTTTTCAAATAAAAGGTCGTTACCTTTCCATACGTAATAGGTCTGGTTAGTTATTATCATACCGTCATATCTTGCATAGTAATAATAACCGTCGATCATAAACAGACCCTTTTCAGTCGGCTTGCCTTGTTCATAATAATAAAGCTTACCGTTCTTTTCAATTATTCCTTCATAATACATCTTACCGGTTTCATCAAATTCGTAAGTGCCGACCGGCAGATCACAACTTGAATCTATCTTGTAAGCATAGTATTTTGCACCCACTACCAATGAGCCGTTGTATCTTGTGTAATAATAATTACCGTTATACTTGAAAAGACCCTTTTCAACGGGGTGACCGTTTTCATAAAAATAAAGCACGCCATCTTTTTCAACGATGCCCTGAAGCATCTTACCATCTGCACCAAATTCATAAGTGCCTACGGGAAGGTCACAGCCTTCACCAATCTTGTAAGCATAATACTTACCGTTAGTTACAAGTGCGCCGTTATATCTTGAATAGTAATAATCGCCGTTGTACTTGAAGAGGAATTTTTCCTTCGGATTACCATTTTCATAGAAATAAAGCACACCGTTCTTATCCACGATGCCGTTGAGCATCTTACCGTCTGCACCAAATTCATAAGTGCCAACAGGAAGGTCACAGCCTTCGCCAATTTTGTAAGCATAATACTTACCGTTGGTTACAAGTGCGCCGTTATATCTTGAATAGTAATATTCCCCGTTGTACTTGAAGAGGAATTTTTCCTTCGGATTACCATTTTCGTAGAAATAAAGCACACCGTTCTTATCCACGATGCCGTCAAGCATCTTACCGTCTGCGCCAAATTCATAATTGCCCACAGGAAGATTACAGCTTGAATCTATCTTGTATGCATAATATTTAGCACCTACAATGAGTGAGCCGTTATAACGTGAATAATAATAACCGTCGCCGTATTTGAACATACCCTTTTCGGTGGGCTTACCGTTTTCGTAATAGTAAAGCACACCATTCTTATCAACGATACCGTTGAGCATCTTACCGTCTGCACCAAATTCATAAGTGCCAACAGGAAGATCGCAGGTAGAATCAACTTTCCAAGCATAATAAGTTTCATTTACTAAAAGCTGACCCTTGGCCTTTGCAAAGTAATAATCATTACCCGACTTAAATAAGCCCTTTTCAACGCCTACGCCTTTTTCATAATAGTAAAGCACACCGTTTTTATCCACAATGCCGTTAAGCATCTTACCGTCCGCGCCAAATTCATAAGTGCCAACAGGAAGGTCACAGCTTGAATCAACCTTGTATGCATAATATGTGTTGTTTACTATAAGTGTACCGTTATAGCGTGAATAGTAATAATCATTGCCAAGCTTAAACAAACCTTTTTCGGTGGGCTTGCCATTTTCATAGTAATAAAGAACGCCATCTTTTTCTACAATTCCGCTTTCGCCAACACTATCATTAGCACCTAACATTTTACCGTCGGGTCCAAAATCATAATGACCTACAGGAAGATCGCAATCAGGATCAACCTTCCAAGCATAATATGATCCATTTACAACCAATGAACCATCATATCTTGAATAATAGTAGTCGCCATTGTATTTAAACAGACCTCTTTCAGCAAGAACACCGTTCTGGCACCAATAAAGTTTACCGTCTTTTTCAACGATATCGGAAACAAGACCGCGCATAATACCGTCTTCACCGAAATCATACCATCTTCTGAGACCAACGTTGTCGATAGCGGTGGTCTCACTCTTACCGGTTACACGTAAGCCGTTTCTAAAATAATACCATTCGCCGTCAATCTCGCGCCACTTGGTGCGCTGGTAATCAGGACCGTAATAATATCTCCAACCGGTAAATACGTTCATCCAAACGCCGGACTGTAATTTTCCGTCAATGTCAAATTCATATTTAACACCGCCGATCTTATGTGTGCCGTTTACCGCAGCGTTAGTTTCGGCATCAAAGTAATACCAGTCGTTACCAACATTCTGCCAACCGCTGGCAAGCACGCCCGCCTTTGCAAAACGATATACACCCTCTGCATCATCGCGGAAAACACCGGTATATTTTACTTGACCGTTGTTAACGCCCTTGTCATTGAAGTAATAGTAATAGCCTTCAACCTTTTTAACACCGCCGGCCATTCTTACGCCTTCAATGTAATAGGTAAAGCCGCCGTCTTCAGCGTACCAACCGTTTTTCTTTGCATTTACAAGGGTATAGTTATCTTCAAATTCCTTATAAATGTCACCGAAGTAACCGCCCTTTTCAGCAGTATTATCGGGATTTACGAAAGGTAACAAGCCGAAAACTTCCTGATTTTCGGGCTTTTGTGCGAATGAGTAGAGTGCGCTTGCACGCAAATAAACATTATAGCTTATCTTACCGCTGTGAACAGCATTTAGGCGCTTATTTGCGCCCCAATCTGCATCTGCTTTAGGTGTAAGCTTAATGCCGTTTACGAGACAAAGCGGATTTGCGGTTGCGGGGTCGATAGCAGCCGTCTGGTCTATCCAACGGAGTTTTAAGGTGAGTGAATTTTCTTCCTCATTGAAAACTGTATCAATAAGGGTGAAATATTCATTCATCACGTTAAGCTCGCTGTAATCCACGTCGAAGTTTTTGTCGAAGTAAAGCACAGGAGTTACTTCAGTCAGGGTGCTGATACGTTCAGCAAGCTGAAGCAGGAAGTTCCAAGCAGAAGCATTTTCCATATCTGCGCCCGGAAGCATATAGATAAGGTCTTCAAGTCTTTTGGGAATCGGAATCTGGGTCATATCCATTGCAAAGATATAAGATGTGACCATATCCTTATCAGTATCAATTGCAATATATGTTGTACCGCCATCGTTTGAAGCGTTAGAAACAACGCGGTCGTAAGCGAGCATTCTGTCGCCGCCGGTAGCCTTATCAAAGTCAAATGTGTTTTCGCCCTGCTTATAAATGTTTACAACAATTGAACCGCTTAAGGTGTCTCCGCCGTTAGTCCATTCTGCTGTAACCTTTGTGCGTTTGATTCCGCTGTTTTCAGCAGCAACAAAATCAAAGCCATTGAATGTACCTGCAGTTGCATTATCAAGCGTAAGGGTAATGTCGCTTACGCTTAAAGCAACAGATTTGCCTTCATAAAGTGCAGCAATAGGAAGTGTAATTGATGAACCGTATACGGCATCAATATTTTCTCTTGTGAAATAAACGCTTTGCGGAACAACGATATTCATTGTCTTGCTGCCGATAACAGCACCGTCAAGCATAAGATAAACTTCTACGGAACCGTTACGAAGACCGGTGAAGATGCCGTCTTCAGAAATTGAACCCCAACGGGTATCCGAAACAGCCCATGTATAGCCTTCGGGAAGGTCGGTGGTATTACCGGTTGCGCTGATACCAACAGGGGTAAGCTTAACAGGTGTACCGATAGTAGAATAGTTATAATCACTTTCAAGATTTGCATGGTCAAATGCAGTAGAACTGGGAGCAGTTGAAACCATTAAAAGTGATGTACTTACAGAACGTGCAGCGCCGTCAGATGGGCTGTTAATAACTGCAAGCTCATCTGCACCCTGAAGCTTTGCAACGAAGGTAGAAGAACCGCCACCGTCAAGGTTAACTGCGTGAACACAGCCTGCCTCAAACATAATCTGTGCGATTTCTTCCATACTACCGCCACAGGAATAGGGTTCCTGACGACCGTCAAGCACCATAAGTACAACCTTACCTGTGCTTGTAATACCAACAGAGGTTCTTGAAGCGCGACTATCTGTGTGGTTGCTGCTTGTGCCAACAACGTTTTTACCGTCTTTTATAAGCACGGTGCC
The DNA here is from genome assembly GCA_045580625.1 of Acutalibacteraceae bacterium. Lineage (GTDB taxonomy): Bacteria > Bacillota > Clostridia > Oscillospirales > Acutalibacteraceae > UBA737. Next base: position 6,743 of record JAZNOE010000023.1, read on the forward strand.
GAAACCGCCGACAGCTTCCTGAAGCTGACCGCGATAAGTGCTGTTATATTCGGCAGTGGTGCCGATGATAGCCTTGCCATCCTTAGTAATACCAAAGAAGCCGCTGCCGCTGATACCGTGCCATTCTTTACCGTCCATTATAAGCAAACCGCCGGGCTCGCCTGTAGACATATTATAACCGTCGGCATTGGTGCTAACAATTACGTTGTAATCCTTAATATAATTGGGGCTTGTGGGGTCACCATACTTTTTCTGTGCGGCATTTGCCTGGTCAAGTACACGTGCCATAGCCCAAGAACTTGGATCATTGTTGTTATAGTTTGCATAAACGTTAACGTCACTTCTTGTGATGTCAGCGGTTGCAACGTTGAAAACCATCTGCTTGCCGTCGGCACTGGTTGCACGATAGGTTTCGTGTGTGATACCCGGTGCCAATACAGCACTTGAAGATTCAAACACCTCATAATAAGGATTATTCTTAACTTCTACATAGTCACCTGCAAGCTTGCAAAGATAATCTGCAAAAGCATAGCATACTGCTTTTCTTAAATCAGTAAGGTCAGTGCTTGTAAATTCTCTTGTGCCTTCAAGTGTTGAAATAACCTTATTACCAATATATGCGTTATATACCGCATTGCGGATGTGCTGGCGTGTACCTGTTGTTTCCAAACGGTTTTTAAGGAAAAAGTCAGCGCGCTTTTCGTTTGTAAGGTCTTCGGTATAATACATCATAATTATTTCAGCCAATGCGCCTGCATAATAATCAGTATCATAAAGGGTTTCCATAATATAAACCGAATCAAGGTCGCCTTCAATATCTTCCTGGCTCATACCGGGCGACGGTGAATGGTCAATGCCAAGGTAATTTGCAGCAATGTCTGTGATCATCGCATCAAGATCACCCGACACACCCTTAGAGTCCGAAAGTTCAAGAAGGTCAACAAGGTCACCTGCCCAGCCCGAAACGTCGGCATGGTTCATACTACCCTTGTTGTGATATGTAATATCCATTGAGCCAAAAACGTGACCGATATCAGCGCGGTCGCCGTTAGGAAGGGTAAATCTTGAAAGATTTTTAAGACCTGTAACCTTGATATAGGTACCGTCGGTCGAGCTGGAATTGAGCATACTTTCCATTTCTTCAACGAAATCAGCAAAGGCGGTATCCTCATAGCCTGCCATAATACCCCATGAGCCCGAGTTGTAACGTTCAACACCTGTACGGATATATTTAATTACAAGTGCCAATGCATCCTTTCCGGGATTAATTTTTACATATTCATAAGCGATTTGCTCTAAATATGCAAGGTTTATAACAAATTCTTCATAATTGGTGATTTCAAATTCACCCAATGCGGGGATAAAGCCAGCGAAAGTAGAATATCCACAATTTTCGCAAAGCTGATACTCTTCCCAACCAACGTCACTGGTTGTGGGCATTTTGGCAGGAATTGTTGTCAGACCGTGGCCACAATCAGAGCAACTTACGGCACCGACGCTTAACGGTAAAACCGTCAGCATCATCATAACCGCCAAAAAAAGAGCTAATGTCCGTTTCAGTTTCATTTAAAGACTCTCCCTTTTAAAATTTTATTAAATCGCACAAAACGGCAATTTACCATAATAATTCTAACACATTAATCTATCAAAATCAATATTTTTCGCACATTATATAATATATTTTTTATGTTTTTCCAGATGCATATACACAATCAAATTTCAGCAGCCCCAAAAATACGAATTATAATTTGTCAGGAACTTCACTGTAGGCACGCGTAGGGAACGACCTATGTGCCGTTCCGTTTTTTGCGGTCGCACACACAGGTACGCCCCTACGCTATATATCAATAAAGTCTAAACCCCAATTTTATATCCGTCGCGAAGCGACACTTTAACTATTCACTTTTCACTCTTCACTAAAAACAAAAAGGCTCCCGTTTGGGAGCCTTTTTTTAGTTTAGTAGATATTATCCAACGTAAGCTGCAACAGCGTCACCATATCTCATCATTGCAATAAGCAATTCGGGAAGGTTTTCAACGTTTGAGTTAGCTTGTGTTGCGGCATAAGATTCGATGTTGTAAAGGGCTGTGTTACTAATTGCAACGCCGTCCTTCAT
>JAZNOE010000024.1:0-4080 GCA_045580625.1 Acutalibacteraceae bacterium
AAATAATAGTTAATCGCAACGGGCGATTCGTGAATCGCCCCTACGGGTAATATCAATTAAATTACAGATTATTTACATCCGTCACGGAGCGACACCTAACCTCTTCACTATTACCTATTACCTCTTACCTCGCGTCAGCGACAATCCCCAATTTGCCGCACCCTATTAAAAACTCTTGCAAAATTGTATATTATATAGTATTATATATTAGTTATTGAATAAAAGGAGAAATAGTTTATGCCAAGTTATTTGGAAATGACAAAAGCAGAGCTTCTGGAAGAATTTGCCGCAGTAAAGCAAGAATATGAAAAACTGCGCGCAATGCATTTGTCGCTTGATATGTCACGCGGTAAGCCCGGCTTTGATAATATGGACATAAGCCAGAAGATGTTTGATCTGGTAGGCAATGACACAGGCTTTAAAAATATTGACGGTATTGATTGCCGCAATTACGGCGGTCTTGACGGTCTTGTCGAGCTTAAAAAGCTTTTTGCCGAAATTCTGGAATTGGATGAGCACCAGATAATAGTCGGCGGTAATTCATCACTTAATATGATGTTTGACACAATTGCCCAGGCTATGACACACGGTATGGGCGGTGAACCGTGGTTTGACTGCAAAAACCGCAAATTCTTATGCCCCGCCCCCGGTTATGACAGGCATTTTGCTATAACCGAATATTTCGGCTTTGAGCTTATACCCATTTCTACTGATGAAAACGGTCCTAATATGGATGAGGTTGAGCAGTGGGTTAAAGACCCGTCGGTTAAGGGTATATGGTGTGTGCCCAAATATTCAAACCCTGTCGGCATTACCTATTCTGATGAGGTTGTGCGACGTATGGCCGCATTAAAGCCTGCCGCCCCCGGATTCAGAATTTTTTGGGATAACGCTTACGTTATTCACGACCTTTATGAAGAAGGTGACAAGCTTTTAAACATTTATACCGAATGTGTGAAAGCCGGCAACCCCGATCTTCCCTTAATATTTACTTCATCGTCAAAAATCACCTTCCCCGGTGCGGGTGTTGCAGTTGAAGCGGGCAGCCCCAACAACGTTGAGCTTTTAAAAAGCAGAATGAAGTATCAGACAATTGGCCCAGACAAATTAAATCAGCTTCGCCATGCACGCGTATTTGAGAATATGGCAGCAGTTAAAGAGCATATGGCAAAGCACGCTGAAATCTTAAGGCCAAAATTTGATGCTGTGCTTAAAGCACTTGAAACCTTAGAGGGTAAAGAAATTGCGGTTTGGACCAAACCCAAAGGCGGTTATTTTATAAGCCTTAACGTTATGGAAGGCTGTGCAAAAAGGGTTGAAATGCTTTGTGCAAATGCAGGTATGATTTTAACCCCTGCGGGCGCCACCTATCCCTATGGTAAGGACCCCAAAAACAGCAATTTACGAATTGCGCCGTCCTACCCGTCGGTTGCTGAAATTGAAAAGGCATCCCTTATACTTTGCACCGCTGTGAAATATGCGGCACTTGAAAAGCTTTTAAAAGATTAATTTCATTGACTTTAACCTTTTAATTTAGTATAATAAAACAATAAATCACATTAGTGGAGGATTATTATGAAGTCCAAAAGAAAAGGCATTTGGCCGTTTTTTGTGGTTTTAGCTCTGATTTTAGCGTTAACCTTTACCGCTTTCTTCGGTGTTAGCAACTACTACGGCGACAATGAAATCGTTTATTTCAAGGGTGCAGATGACATCCGTTGGGGTATTGATATCCGCGGCGGTGTTGAGGCTGTGTTCTCACCCGACAAGGAAGGAATTGAAATCACCGATGATGACATCGATGCTGCAAAGACCATCCTTGAAACCCGTCTTGTAAACCAGAATATCACCGACTATGAGGTTTACGCTGACAAAAACAACAACCAGATTATCGTACGCTTCCCCTGGGCAGCTGAAGAAAGCGACTTTGACGCTGCAGCCGCTGTGCAGGAGCTTGGCGCAACCGCACTTTTGAAATTCTGTAAGGACGAAGACGCCGAAAAGATTATTCTTACTGGCTCTGACGTTAAGAAAGCTACCGCCGCTTATCAGGAGGTTGCAGAAGGTCAGCTTCAGTACGTTGTTCAGCTTGAGCTTAAGGAAAGCGGCAAGAACAAATTCTCAACCGCTACAAAAGAACAGCTTAACAAAACCATCTCTATCTGGATGGACGATACAATGATTTCTGCTCCTACAGTTAATCAGCAGATTACTGACGGTCAGGCAATCATCACAGGTATGGCAAACGCTGAAGAAGCAGAAGCACTTGCAGACAAAATCAACGCAGGTTCACTTCCCTTCGCTTTAACAGTTGACGACAGCAAGCTTCAGGTAATTTCACCTACTCTCGGTAACGACGCACTTCAGGTAATGGTTATCGCAGGTTCAATTGCTTTTGCGCTTGTTTGCTTACTTATGATTTTACGCTATCGCCTTAACGGCTTTGTTGCCGCTCTCGCACTTTTAGGTCAGCTTGCAGGCTCTATTGCTTGTATTTCAGGCTATTTTGCAGACTTTGAAAGCTTTACCTTAACAATCCCCGGTATTGCAGGTATCATCCTTTCTATCGGTGTGGGTGTTGACTGTAACGTTATTGCAGCTGAACGTATCCGCGATGAATTTGAAAAGGGCAAAACCATTGACGGCGCTATTGATTCGGGTTATAAGAACTCACTCAGTGCAATTATCGACGGTAACGTTACCATCGTAATTGTGTCAATTGTTCTTATGGGTGCTTTCGGTACACCTGACAGCCTTCTTGCACAGGTATTCTCACCCTTAATGTCACTCTTCGGTACATCTATCACAGGTTCTATCTACTCATTCGGTTACACCTTATTGGTTGGTACAATCTTCAACCTTATTATGGGCGTTCTTGCTTCCAGAATTATGATTAAGAGCATCTCAAAAATCGGCTTTTTGAGAAAGCCCGCTTTGTACGGAGGTAAGAAAAATGCGTAAATTTAACATTGATTTTAACAAGGCTTTAAAGCCCACATTAATTATTTACACCGCTATTTTTGTTATCGGTATTATCTGGTCGGTAATTTTTGGTGTTAAGCTTGACATCAACTTCTCGGGCGGTGCAAAGGTTTCTTACTCTTACACAGGCGAAATTTCCACAAAGGATATTGAAGCAATTGTTGACAAGCACATTAAGAAGGATTATTCTTTAAGCCAGTCAACCTCAATTGCAGGCGATACTCAGACCTTTGAAATTGCACTTTCAGGCAAAAATGCACTTTCTGCAAAAACACAGGAAGCCATCACCAAGGACTTGGTTAAAGAATTTAAAGACAATAAAATTGAGCTTTACAATTCTAACTCGGTAAGCCCCACAATTGCAGGCTCGTTCTTTGCAAAAAGCTTGGTTGCAGTTTTGATTACCGCTGTATTGGTTGTAATTTACGTAGGTATCCGCTTTAGAAAAATCGGTGGTGTATCGGCAGGTATTACCGCACTTATCGCGCTTGTATTTGACGTGCTTATTACCTTCTTTACCTGCGTTATCTTCGGTTTACAGATCGACTCTAACTACATTGCAGTTGTACTTACAATGCTTGGTTATTCACTTAACGATACCATCGTTATTTACGACCGTATTCGTGAAAACCGCAAGTATAACCCCGATATGGAAATCGGCGAGCTTGTGAATATGAGTGTTAACACCGTTATCATACGTAACATCGTAACCACCGTAACAACCCTTTTGGCCGTTACAACCATCATCGTTGTTGCAGAAATTTACGGTCTTACAACCCTTCGCACATTCGCAATTCCGATGGCATTCGGTCTCTTGTCAGGTAGTATTTCTTCTCTCTTCGTTTCCGGTCCTATCTGGGTTATCTGGAGACGCCACCGCATTGCAAAGGGCAAGAAATAATTTTAATACTAACACTAACCTCGGTAGAAAACTCTACCGAGGTTTTTATTTTTTATATTTCAAATTATAGTTTATCGCTCTGTTTAATTGGCGGCACATCGTAGGGACAATTCACGAATTGTCCGAAAATAATAGTTAATCGCAACGGGCGATTCGTGAATCGCCCCTACGGGTAATATCAATTAAATTACAGATTA
>JAZNOE010000025.1:0-59508 GCA_045580625.1 Acutalibacteraceae bacterium
TCATTCAACCGAACAATGCTGACGCATTATTCTGTCCTTCAATACTTTTAAAGTACTTAACTTTTCTCTCAATTTCTCTCGAGAATTGTCGGGTCCTTATTATTGTCGTTGTTTAATTTTCAAGGTCCGTTTTTTGCGCCCCTCGTTAGAGCGCTAGAGTATAATACCACACTCAACACCCTTTTGTCAACACTTTTTTTCAATTTTTTTAAAATTTTTTTCTCTTTTACAAATTTTCATAAATTTAACTAAAAATGGTGGCAGTTTATGTCTATTTGCATCATACACCGCCTATTATTTGTCGCATTTTGAGCAATATTCGTTTTTCAGCGCGAGAAACCTGTACCTGCGTCATATTTAAAAGTTTAGCGGTTTTGCTTTGCGTATACATATTATAATAGCGATATTGCAAAATTGCTCTTTCGTTTTCGGTTAAGCTTTTTGCAGCAGCTTCAATTAATATTTTATTATTTATTTCTTCCTGATGGTCAATTACCGGAAGATCAATTTCATTTACACCGTCATCATTTTCAATTGTCAATGATACGGTGGACTGCAAAGCGCACATTGCTTCACTGACCTCAGTTGCTTCAACCTTGAGATGCTTTGCAATTTCACCGACTGTCGGCTCACGGTTAAGCTTTTGTTGTAACACTTCATTTGCTTTTAAGATTTTTAAATGCAGTTCTTTAACACTGCGTGACACCTTAACTGCACCACCGTCACGGAAAAGCCGCCGTACTTCACCCATAATTACAGGTACGGCATAGGTCGAGAACGCGAACCCGCGTTCACTATCAAATGCATCAACTGCTTTTACAAGTCCCATACATCCCGCCTGATACAAATCATCATAATCTATACCTCGCCCTGTAAAGCGATGACAGATTGAATGTACCAGACCAAGATTTTCTTTTATAAATTCTTCACGGCTTAAAAGTGCTTCAGCCATTTACGTTAAAACGCTGACTGATCTTTTTGGAAAGGTAAACCGTTGTACCCTTGCCGACCGCCGAACGGACTTTAATTGTATCCATAAAGCTTTGCATAACCGCAAAGCCCAGCCCTGCCCTTTCACCGCCGACTGTTGTAAACAAAGGCTCCATAGCTTTTGAAATGTTTTCGATTCCGCAACCCTTATCACGGATTTTAATTTTCAGAACGTTGTCATCATATATTTCGGCGGTTATGTAAATATTGCCAAGCTGTTCTTTATAAGCGTGAACGATACAATTGGTCACCGCTTCGCTGACAGCGGTTTTAATATCGCTTATTTCTTCAAGTGTGGGATCAAGCTGTAACACAAAAGCCGAAACAGTTGCACGAACAAAGCTTTCGTTAAAGGAGCGCGACTGCAGTGTCATTGTAAATTTATTTCTTAACATATTTTTACCTACTTTCAAGTTTTGCTAATTTTTCAATTCCCGACAAACGGAACACCTTATATATATTAGGTGGTGTTCCCGTAATGTGAAGCTCTGCTCCTGTTTTTTGCAGCAAGCGGTAACGGCCCATAACCAGACCTATACCCGAACTATCCATAAAGGTAATATCCTTAAAGTCAAGCACGACAAGTGTTGGCATATTAAGTTCAATTGCTGCATCAATGCTTTCCCGCATTTCCTTTGCGGTATGGTGGTCAAGCTCGCCCGCAAGATAAGCGGTAACTACTTCACCCGTTACGTTAATTTCAACCGACATAAAATCACTCCAAATAAAAAATAGGACAAGTCCTTTAAATAGTATAAAGACTTGTCCTTAAAAAATTTGTCATATTTAGTTTTTATTTATTTTTTATTTTTTCACGAATAGACGCCGCGAGATAAAGTGAACCGAAAACAAAAATTATTTCTTCATCACGAAGCTCTTCAATTGCTTTATCATAGCTTTCTGCGGCGATACATTTAGTATATTTACTTGCCGCTTTACAAAGGTCGTGGGCAGATAAGCTTCTTGGCATACCTTTAACTTCAACCGCAACCGCCTTATATATATAAGGTAGACATTTACGTAAAACGGTCTGGTAATCCTTATCCTTCATAACACCGATTATTGCCGCCGCTTTGCCGTTATATTGCTTTAAAAATTCAGCTAATGCCGCCGCACCGTCGGGATTATGCGCACCGTCAATAATTATAAGCGGTTTTTTTGACACCACTTCAAGCCTTGCGGGAAAATAGGTATTTGCCAAAGCCTTTTTAATAATTTCATCACTTATATTAATTCTGCAATTTTTGACTGTTTCAATAACGATAAGTGAATTTTCTATCTGATATTCACCTATAAGTGAGGTTGAATATTCTATACCCTTATATATATAGGTGTTACCCGTTATATCACTTTTTAAAATTATGAGAGATGCCTTGTCGGGAATAATGGGGTTATATTTGCCCAAAACCGACATAGACTTTTCACATTGGTTAAAGCTTGTTATAACAGGTGCGGCTTTAATAATTCCGCATTTTTCGGCGGTGATTTTTTCAATGGTGTCACCCAAAATTGCGGTATGGTCAAGCCCGATTTTTGTAATGACACTTGCAATGACGTTTGTTAAAGCGTTTGTGGCATCAAGCTGACCGCCAAGACCCGTTTCAATTATGGCAATATCACATTTTTTATCACAAAAATATAAAAAAGCGATAGCGGTAATAAATTCAAATTCTGTAAGTGCGATATTTGTGGCTTTTACCCTTTGGGCATAAAAGCATAAATCTTCTTCGCTTATAAATTCGCCGTTAATTTGAATTCGCTCGCGAAAATCAATAATAAACGGTGAAATAAAAAGCGCAGTTTTATATCCCGCCGTTTCAAAAACCTTGGCAAACATAGAGGATACCGAGCCCTTGCCGTTTGTACCTGCAACGTGAATTGCTTTAAAGCTGTTTTGCGGACTTTGAAGCTTTTCTAAAACCCGCTTTATGCGGTCAAGGGTAGGCGGCAACGAGAAATTACCGAGTGAATGAATGTAATTTAAAATTTCCAGATAATTCATATAACACCAAAACTTTACAAGTATTATATTTGAGTAAATGCACAATATAGTAAAGGAACAAAAAACGCAATAAACAGCGCATAAATGATACACCGCAGTGTGCTGATGATGATTTTTGTTCCATATAGGGACTGTCCAAACGGGCAGTCCTTTTAAAATTTAAAGGGGCAGTATAAACTGCCCCCCTGTTTTACATTTGCGATTCAATGTCCTTAATGGAAGCATTAATCATTTCAATTTTATCAAGCGCCTTTGCAAGACCTGCCTTTTGCTGTTCAACAAGAGCTTCAGGGGCTTTTGCCATAAAGCCGGGGTTATTAAGCTTCTTTTCAAAGAATACTTTATCTTCTTCGGCCTTCTTAAGATCCTTTTTAAGACGTTCAATTTCAGCCGAGAAGTCAACAAGCTCCTTCATAGGCATATAAACGGTAGCGGCATCAGTAATAACACGAACTGCGCCTTCGGCATCAAAGCTATCACCAACTTCAACTTCGCTTGCATAAGCCAAGCGGCAGATGTAAGCGGCACCGCTTTGGAAAACAGCCTTATCAGAAGAAACGATGCAAACCTTTGCTTTCTTGCTGGGGGGAACGTTCATTTCAGCACGGCGGTTACGGACAGCCTTAATAACTGCCATAATCTTTTCAAAATCAGCTTCTTCTGCCTTAAAAGCAAGGTCTTCACTGAATTTGGGCCATTCGCAAACCATAAGGGCTTCTTCATCACCGTGGGGCATTGACTGCCAGATTTCTTCAGTGATGAAGGGTATAAAGGGATGCAAAAGCTTTAAGGTGTTGGTGAATACATAAACCAATACGCTGCGAGCAGTGTTCTTTGCGGTTTCGTCTTCACCGTTAAGACGTGCTTTACAAATTTCGATATACCAGTCGCAGAAAACGTCCCAGATAAAGTCATAAAGCTTTTGAATAGCAAGGCCAAGCTCAAACTTGTCAAGATTTTCGGTCACTTCTGCAACAATGGTATTGTACTGTGACAAAATCCACTTATCTTCAAGTGCCAAAGCAGATAAATCAAGCGGCATTTCTTGGTCGTTTTCAAGATTCATCAAAATAAATCTTGCGGCGTTCCAAATCTTGTTTGCAAAGTTACGGCTTGCTTCTACGCGTTCGGGAATATAACGCATATCGTTACCCGGACTGTTACCTGTTGCAAGTGAGAATCTTAAAGCGTCAGCGCCGTAGGTGTCGATAACCTCAAGCGGGTCAACACCGTTACCAAGCGATTTTGACATTTTTCTGCCCTGTGAGTCACGAACAAGACCGTGAATTAAAACGGTGTCAAAAGGAACTTGGCCTGTATACTCAAGTGCAGAGAAAATCATTCTGGATACCCAGAAACCGATGATATCGTATCCCGTAACAAGTGTGTTTGTGGGATAATAATGCTTAAGGTCAGCTGTTTCTTCGGGCCAACCAAGTGTTGAGAAGGGCCATAGTGCTGATGAAAACCAGGTATCAAGAGTATCCTCATCCTGATTAAGATGTGTACTGCCGCACTTGGGGCAAACGGTAGCTGTTGTCTTTGAAACGATAGTTTCACCGCAATCCTGGCAGTACCAGGCGGGAATTCTGTGTCCCCACCAGAGCTGACGGGAAATACACCAGTCGCGAGTACCGTTCATCCAGTTAAGATAGTTCTTTGTAAATCTTTCGGGAACGAATTTAATTTCGCCTTTTTCAACCGCTTCAATAGCGGGCTTTGCAAGAGGCAGCATACGAACAAACCACTGTTTTGAAACCATAGGCTCAATAGTGTTGTGGCAACGGTAGCAGGTACCAACCTCGTGCTTGCGGGGCTCAACTTCCTTAAGATAACCGCCTGCTTCAAGATCTGCAAGAATAGCTTTTCTTGCCTCAATTGTTGTCATACCCGCATACTTACCGCAGTCAAGAACCTCGGGTTCATTTTCGGTTGCTCTGCCACTGGCAATAAGCTCATCGGCAATTCGCTTATCCTCGGCCCCCGTAAGATGTCCGTCATAAGTGAAGGTACGTACTATGGGAAGATTATGACGAAGACCTACTTCAAAGTCGTTGGGGTCGTGAGCGGGAGTAATTTTAACAACACCTGTACCCTTTGTCATATCTGCGTGTTCATCACATACAATGGGAATTTCCTTATTAAGTAACGGCAAAATTACATGACAGCCGTGAAGATGCTTGTATCTTTCATCATCTGCATTGATAGCAACGGCAGTATCACCGAGCATTGTTTCGGGACGTGTTGTTGCAAGCTCAAGCTTTTCGCCTGTTTCCTTAACTGTATAAAGAAGATGCCAGAAGCTGCCGTCCTTTTCTTCATATTCAACTTCCGCGTCAGAAATTGATGTGTTGCAATACGGGCACCAGTTAACCATACGGTTACCGCGGTATATAAGGCCCTTTTCGTAAAGGCGAACAAACACTTCATTAACTGCCTTGTTGCAGCCTTCGTCAAGTGTAAAGCGTTCGCGGTCCCAGTCGCAAGAAGAACCGAGCTTTTTAAGCTGTTCAATAATACGACCGCCGTATTGCTTTTTCCAATCCCAAGCGCGTTCTAAGAAGCCGTCACGACCGATATCCTCTTTAGTAATGCCTTCTTCGCGCATTTTTTCAACGATTTTAGCTTCGGTGGCAATTGAAGCGTGGTCAGTACCGGGAAGCCACAGGGTATCGAAGCCTTGCATACGCTTAAAACGGATAAGAATATCCTGCAAAGTATTATCAAGCGCGTGACCCATATGAAGCTGACCTGTAATATTTGGTGGCGGAATTACGATTGTGTAAGTTTCCTTACCCTCTTCGCATTTTGCGTGGAAATACTTACCCTTAAGCCACTGGGCATAAATTCTGTCCTCAACGTCTTTAGGGTCGTATTGCTTGGCGAGTTCTTTAGCCATTTTTTAACACATCCTAATTGGAAAATAATTACATAAATATTTTTGTGTTTTCTACACAAGATACTATTGTCGGTCAAAGGCGTTTGCAAAAGTTAAACTTTAATAGACCGACACCGCCTGATGTGATAAAACATCGGGCGGTTTTATATTTTAGCATAAAAGTTAAGATTATGCAATATAAATATATTTTATATTACCGTAGGGGCGATTCACGAATCGCCCGTTTGATAGCCTTCTCCGTTAGAGAAGGCTTCGGACAGTCGAGGACGCCTGTCCCTACAAATAGAAATTAAATTGGTACTTCTACACCTTCCCCTTGAGGGGAAGGCTTTTATAAATCAAGCATTGCCTGTTCTGCTGTGCCGGTAGGCTTTTTCTGTCCTGCGGCGGGCAAATTCTTTGTGCGGTAGCGGTGCTCGCTGTCAAGTGTTCCCTTTTCATAAAGTGTCACTTCGCTTATGCGCTGACCCTTCTTTTGTGTCATAACCGCAACACCGCCGTTGTCTTTTGTGGTCTTTGCGGCAATTGAAGCGGTGTTGACAATTAACATTCTGCCGTTAGTTGATTTAAGCAAAATGTCACAGTCTTCCTTAACAAACAAAATTGTGCGAATGGGATATTTTTCGCTATATGCCTTTATAAGCTTTTTGCGGTTGGTTTTGGTTGCATAAGATTCAAGCGGTACGCGTGAAATTTTACCGTTTTCAAACACGAATACCATGTGACCCTTATAATCATCCGTTTCAACCATATAAATTGCATTTTCGCCTTCGTCAAATTCGAGCTTTGACGGGATATAGTCACCCAAAATGCTCGCCTTCGAGTCGGCAAAATCGGCAGTTTTTGATTTATAAACCTGCGCCTTGTTGCTAAAGAACAAAAGCTCAGCCGCGTTAGTCGATTCAATTGTCTGGGTGATAAAGTCGCCTTCTTTAAGCTTTTGCTCACCGCTCATACGTAAAGATTGCGGTGTAATTTTCTTAAAGTAGCCGTCGTTTGTAAAGAACAATGTAACGGGCGAATTATCAACTTCAATTTCAACACTGTCAACCGCTTCGGTTTCAGCACTAATGATTTGAGTTTTACGGTCACGGCCATATTTGTCAATAACCGTTTCAAGTTCTTTAATAATAATGCGTTTGAGTTTTGATTTTGAAGAAAGAATGCTTTCCATTTCTTCAATCTCTTTAATAAGATTTTCAATATCAGCAGTGCGCTTTAAAATATATTCGCGGTTTAAGTGGCGAAGCTTAATTTCCGCAACGTATTCGGCCTGAATTTCATCAATGCCAAAGCCAATCATAAGGTTTGGTACAACCTCAGCTTCCTGCTCGGTTTCCCTTACAATCTTAATGGCTTTATCAATATCCAAAAGAATCTTTTCAAGACCCTTTAAAAGATGCAGCTTGTCCTTGGCCTTTGAAAGCTTAAAGTAAACCCTGCGGCGCACACATTCTTCACGGTATGCCACCCATTCGCTGATAATTTCCTTAACCCCCATAACACGGGGCGATCCTGCGATAAGTATGTTAAAGTTGCAGGCAAAGCTGTCCTCAAAAGGTGTCATTTTAATAATTTTCTTCATCAGCTTTTCAGGGTCGGTGCCGCGCTTTAAATCAATGGTAATTTTAAGACCTTCAAGGTCGGTTTCATCACGAATGTCGTTAATTTCGGTAATCTTTTTAGCCTTTACAAGCTCAACTACCTTTTCAATAATCTGCTCACAGGTGGTTGTGGGCGGAATTTCGGTAATGTCAATACAGTTTGCCTTTTGGTCATAGGTGTAAACACCCCTTACCTTAAAGCTGCCACGACCTGTTTCGTAGATTTTTTCCATATCACTGCGGTTGTATAAAAGCTGACCGCCTATCGGGAAATCGGGCGCTAAAAGGGTGTCCGCAACGTTGATTTCGTCGTCCTTAATGTAAGCAATGGTGGTTTCGCAAACTTCTTTTAAATTAAAGGGACAAATCGAGCTTGCCATACCCGCCGCAATACCCATATTTGCATTAACAAGAATTGTCGGGAAGGTAACGGGAAAAAGCACGGGTTCCTTCATTGTGGCATCATAGTTATCCACAAAATCAACCGTGTCTTTATCAATGTCGGCAAAAAGCTCAGCCGCAATTGGTGCCAGCTTTGCTTCGGTATAACGGGATGCCGCATAAGCCATATCACGTGAATATGCCTTACCAAATGAACCTTTTGACATTACAAAGGGGTGCAAAAGCGCTTCGTGACCTTCGGACAGGCGCACCATTGTTTCATAAATAGCGGCGTCACCGTGGGGGTTTAATTGCATTGTGCGACCAACAATATTGGCCGATTTTATTGTTTTGCCGTTTAAAAGCCCCATATTATACATTGTATAAAGCAATTTGCGGTGTGACGGCTTAAAACCGTCAATTTCGGGAATTGCACGGGACACAATAACGCTCATAGCATAAGGCATAAAGTTAGAGGTAATAGTTTCGGTAACGGGACTTTCAACTATTGTACCTGCGCCCGCAATATAAGCGTTGGCATTATTTTTCTTTTTGGGAGCTTCCTGCTCCTTCTTCTTTCTTCCAGCCATAATTTTCTCCAAGAAATTAAAAATTAATGATGAATAATGAATAATGGATAATTATGGTGTTTCGCAAAGCGAAACGATATATGTCAGTCGGCAAAGCCGACACCGAAATTTTTCATTTTTCATTCTTCATTATTCATTGTTAATGCTTGTGAGCAAGCATTAACTAATGTCTGCTTCATCAATATAAAGGTAGCCGTTTTCGGAAATATAATCCTTTCTGCCCTGTAAATTATCACCCAAAAGCAAGTCAAACATTTCGCTTGTTCTTTCGGCATCCTCAGGGAGTACCTTTATAAGTCGGCGGGTATCGGGGTTCATTGTAGTTAAGTTCATCATATCGGGTTGATTTTCACCAAGACCCTTAGAACGCTGTAAATCGTATTTTTCATCCCCGATTTTTTCCAAAATTTCGCGTTTTTCGTTTTCATCATAAGCGAAATAGGTCATTTTTTTGGTATTAATTTCATAAAGCGGAGTTTCCGCAATATACACCTTTCCTTCACTTATAAGGGTGGGCATTAAGCGGTAAATCATTGTTAAAATAAGGGTACGAATGTGGAAGCCGTCAACGTCGGCATCGGTACAAATAATAATCTTATTCCAACGCAAATTGTTAAGGTCAAAGGTTGAAAGCCCCTTATTGGCTTTCGACTTAACTTCAACACCGCAGCCAAGCACTTTAAGTAGGTCTGTAATAATTTCGCTTTTGAAAATCTTTTCATACTCTGCCTTTAAGCAGTTAAGAATTTTACCGCGAACAGGCATAATTGCCTGGAAAGCGGCATCACGCGCCAGCTTACAAGAGCCTAAAGCCGAGTCACCCTCCACTATATAAAGCTCACGTTCACTTACGTCGCGGCTTCTGCAGTCAACAAACTTCTGAACACGGTCAACCATTGAATTGCTTGTGGCAAGTGTCTTTTTAAGGTTAATTCTTTCCTTTTCGCTTCTTTCACGGCTGCGCTTATTAACAAGCACCTGGTCGGCAATTTTGTCAGCCTCAGCCTTGTTTTCAATAAAGTAAACCTCTAACTGATGCCTGAGAAAGTCAACCATTGCTTCATAAATAAACTTGTTTGTAATTGACTTTTTGGTCTGGTTTTCATAAGAAGTCATTGTCGAAAATGAAGAAATAACCAAAACCAGACATTCTTCTATATCGGAAAAAGTAATTTTACTTTCATTGTTTTTATACTTGTTAGTTTGCTTAATGTAATTATCAAGCATGCTTAAAAATGCGCTTCGTGTAGCCTTTTCGGGCACACCGCCGTGTTCAAGCCAGCTTGAGTTGTGGTAATATTCGCGAATGGGGCTTTTATTTGAAAAACTCATCGCAACGTTTATTTTCACTTTATATTCAGGCTTGTCTTCGCGGTCGCGACCCTTTCTTTCAGTCTGCCAGAACTGAACGTTTGCCATTTTGTCTTCGCCGACGATTTCGTTTACATAGTCCTTAATACCATCGTTATAAACAATTT
Source organism: Acutalibacteraceae bacterium (assembly GCA_045580625.1). GTDB lineage: Bacteria > Bacillota > Clostridia > Oscillospirales > Acutalibacteraceae > UBA737. Next base: position 9,945 of record JAZNOE010000025.1, read on the forward strand.
CCTGCTGAATAAAGCGGCTACCCTGCTGCTCGCGGAAAACAAACACAAGCCCGTCGTTGACAATTGCCTGTCTTTTAAGGGTATCTAAAAAATACTCTACGGGAATGTCAATATCGGTAAAAACGTCTAAATCGGGCTTCCATTTAATTTTTGTACCGGTATCTCTGCCCGAATATTCTTCCTTTTTAAGACCGCCTTTGTTAAAGCCCTTTTCAAAATGAAGATTATATTTATAACCGTCGCGCTTAATTTCAACATCCATATATTCCGAAGAAAACTGAGTAGACGCAAGACCCAAACCGTTAAGACCTATGGAATATTCATAATCGCCGCCGCTGTTGGTATCATACTTACCGCCTGCGTACAAGCTTTCAAAAAGCAATACGTAGTTATACTGCTCTTCCTTTTGGTTATAATCAACCGGGGCGCCACGGCCAAAGTCCTGCACTTCAATTGAACCGTCAGTGTATTTGGTAATAATAATTTTATTACCGTGACCCTCACGCGCTTCATCTATTGAGTTTGAAATTATTTCAAATACCGAATGCTGACAACCGTCAAGCCCGTCAGATCCAAAAATAACCGCAGGACGAAGTCGCACCTGGTCGGGACCCTTAAGCTGTTTAATACTTTCGTTGCCATATTCCTGTTTGGTTTTTGCCATAGACATAATACCTCATTATAATTTTTAACTTATATATTATATACTATATTTTGTACCCGAGTCAAGCAAAAAGGCACAATTATCTATTGATTTTTCCAAAATTATGTTTTATTATATCCTTTATAGAGGTGTCTTTAATGGAAATATTAAAACAGTTTATGCAAACCCCCGTTGGCACAGTGCTTTTAAGCGGTGCGGTTGTAAACTTTTTTCTTGTAATTCTGGGTACAGTCTTAGGGCTTTTATTTAAAAAAGGTCTGCCCGAAAAAATTCAGAACGTTTTAATGACAGGTATGGCCTTTTGCGTGTTTTATATCGGCGTTACAGGTATATTTGATGACAAAGCAAACATTCTTATAATTATCGCTTGTATGGCTGTCGGCGCGGTTATCGGTGAGCTTATCGACTTGGACAAGCTTGTCAATAAAATCGGCCAGCGCATTGAAAATAAATTCAACAAAAACGGCAAAAACGTAAGCATTGCAAAGGGCTTTGTTTCGGCAACGCTTTTGTTTTGCGTGGGTGCAATGACCATTGTCGGCTCGATTGACAGCGGCATAAACGGTGACAACGCAACCCTTTATTCAAAATCGGTTATTGACTGTGTTGCCGCAATGGCGCTGACCTCAAGTCTTGGCTTCGGTGTCATTTTTGCTTCACTGTCAGTACTGTTTATTGAAGGCGGGCTTACCCTGCTTGCAACGGTAGTTTCCCCCATTTTAACCGAATATATCATTTCACAAATGTCGGTTATCGGGTCACTTTTAATCGTTGCGCTTTCCTTCAATATGTTAGGCATTACCAAAATTAAAGTTATGAACTTTGTACCCGCAATTATATTACCACTTATTTTGTGTTTATTTTAAGGAGTTATTATGGCTAAAAGAACAAAAAGACAACAGGCAATTATAAAACGTCGCATATTTTTATCGCTTTGTTCATTAGTGCTTATTGCCGCTATCGCATTGTTATCATTTATCATCGGCTCGGTTATCGGTGGTGATAATACAGGTACGTCATCAAACGGTAGCAGTAATAACAACAGCTCAACCCAAAAGCCGGAGCCTATACCCGACAAATTCGCCACCATTGTGTCGGTTGGTGATATTATGTGTCATTCAACCCAATACAGCGGTGCTAAAACCGATAGCGGATATGACTTTTCAAACTTTTTCACCGAAGTTTCACCATATTTTAAATCGGCAGATTTAGCAGTTGGCAATTTAGAACTCACCTTCGGCGGTACAGAATCGGGCGCGTGGCGCGGTTTTCCGACCTTTAATACCCCTGACGAGCTTGCAAATGCCATTAGCGACAGCGGTATTAAACTTTTAATGACGGCAAACAACCATACCTATGATACAGGGCTTTTCGGTATGAAGCGCACCCTTGACATTGTAAGAAATCTTGGTATTCAGACTAATGGTAGCCGCAAGGATGAAACCGAACCGAAATATATCGTTAAAGACCTTAACGGCATTAAGGTCGGCATTGTAAACTTCACTTACGAAACCACCACCGCAACACAGACCAACAAATATTTGAACGGTCTTCGTTTAAGCACAGAAGCAGGCCCCTTGGTAAACAGCTTTTGCTATGGCAAAATTGACCAATTTTACACCGAGGCACAGCAAATTATAACCGCAATGAAAAATGACGGCGCAGAATATATCACCTTTTATATGCACTGGGGTGAAGAATATCAGCGCACGCAGAACACCTGGCAAAAAACAATTGCGCAAAAGCTTTCAAATATGGGTGTTAATATGATAATCGGCGGTCACCCGCATGTTGTACAGCCTATTGAATACATCTATTCCGAAGACGGTCAGACCGAAACGGTTTGTGTTTATTCACTTGGCAATGCGGTTTCAAATCAGCGCCGCAGTCTTATGACAAACAACGCCCCCAAGGGCCATACCGAAGACGGCTTAATGGTAAAATACACCCTTAAGAAAACCGCCGACGGCACAGTAACACTTGTCGATTTTGAAGCCATTCCCACCTGGGTTGACAGATATCTGGTAGGCGGAAAATATAAATACACCATCTACCCGATGGAAAACCTTGAACAAGCTAAGACAAAATACCCGAATATCGCATCAAAGCTTGATGAATCATATCTTAGAACAAAAGAAATTATGAGCAAAGGCCTGACTGTTGCCCAACAAAAAATCGGTTGTGAGGTAACCTTCCCCACAACAGAACAATAAAAAAATAAAGCCGTTTTCACGGCTTTATTTTTTTGCTAACTTTTCATATATTTTTTTGCAAACGTCATAAACCTTGTTTGCGGTTTTATCATCTTCCATAAGGGTGTCGTTTAAACGGCGATAGCTTATCTTAAGCCCTTCGGGCAGCTTTTCAAATTCCTTTTCGCCTTCGCACTTTTCATAAAAATCTTCACCAAGCTCAATGGCCTTAGCATCAAAAAAGCCATCCTCTGTTATGGCATTAAGGTCATTAAAGCCCTTATCATCAAAGATATACAAAACAGCTTTTGGCTCGGCCGCTATCATTGCCTGTATTTTAGCAATTGCCGCCTGGTTTGTCTGTGAGTTTGAATTTGTATCCGCAAAGCTGCAGTCAACAACTTCAACCGACACCTTGCCGTCACCGTCGATATCCTCGGCATATTTTTCAATATACTCTTCCATTTTTTCAATTCTTCCGCTTTCAATAGCGGAATGTGTGTAAAACACGGTTATAAAATCGTATTTTTCACGCGATGCACACTGCACAACCATAACGCTTACCACCGCAATTAAAGCAACCGCGCCAATGGTGTGCCACTTAAAATGGTACCAATAATTCTGCCATTTTTCCTTCGGTGTCTTTGGTATAATTACCGCCGCATCATCAGACTTTTCGGGCTCAATTAAACCCTGCTTTGCCTTTATAATATTTACTCTCTCTTCTCTTGCCCGTCTTTGTTCTTCAATTATCTTGTTAGACATTTTACGGCTCCTTTTTCAAAGTATTAACATTTTAGCACAATAAAGTTATCTTTTCAAGTATAAGGGTAAGAATATTTTTGGTGATGAAATGAAAAACAAAAAAATGTTAACCGCACTGTACGGCGCGGCAATTGGTTTTATAAACGGTCTTTTGGGTGCGGGCGGCGGTATGCTTGCCGTTCCGCTTTTAAAAAAGCAGGGGCTTTCACAAAAGCAAGCGCAACAAAACGCAATTGCAATTATTTTGCCTATAACCGCAGTTTCGGCAGGTATATATCTGTTTAAGGATTATGTAAACTTATCAGACAGCTTTTCTTATTTGCCGACAGGCCTTGTCGGCTCACTTATAGCAACCCTTTTAATGAAAAAGCTTTCAAACAAATGGCTTAAACGAATTTTTGCCGCCTTTATGCTTTATGCAGGCATTCGCCTGCTTTTAAGATGAATTACGTTGCCCTGCTTGCAGGGCTGCTTTCGGGCATAATCGGTGGAATGGGTATGGGCGGCGGTGCGGTTTTAATAATTTATCTTTCCCTTTTTACCGACACACCGCAGCTAAAGGCGCAAGGCATAAATCTACTGTTTTTTATACCCATCGGGCTGGTGGCATTAATTATTTACACCTTTAAAAAACAAATTAAATGGAAAACCGTTTTACCCCTTGCGCTTTTTGGAATTATTGGCGCATTTATTGGCATTATGTTAACTAATTTTATTGATAACAACTGGCTGTCAAAAATATTCGGCGGCTTTCTTGTTTTAATGGGTTTAAAAGAAATTTTTTCTAAAAATGTTAAAACTGTTGAAAAAAATAATAAAAAATGATATACTGAAAACGAATAAATGTTCGTGAGGTATTTTTATGTCTAAAAAACCCCTGACCGAAAAACAACAGCTGGTTTACAATTTTATACTAAAACAAATGTCGCAGGGCTTTCCCCCTACCGTTCGCGAAATTTGCAATAACACAGGCATTAAATCCACTTCAACCGTTCACGCCGTTTTAGGGGTTCTGGAAGAAGAGGGTTATATCGTGCGCGATGCAAAATATTCCCGCGCGATAAAGCCCACGGCCGATTACAATTCATCAATGGTGCCACTTGTCGGTAATATTACTGCCGGTAAGCCCATTTTAGCTGTGGAAGAAATTGAAGATTACATCCCCTATCCTTCAAAGGATGCCGAAGGACTTTTTGCCTTAAAGGTTGTGGGGCTCAGTATGAAAAACGCCGGCATTTTAGACGGTGACATTATCGTTGCCGACAAAAATGCCCCTTGCCGCAGCGGCGATATCGTTGTTGGTATGGACGGTGATTCCGCCACCGTAAAACGTCTTTTAATTAAAGACAAAAAGATTATCTTTATGCCCGAAAACGAAGCCTTCGACCCCATTTATCCCGAAGACCCAATGGTGCTTGGTAAGGTTATCGGCAGTTACAGAAAGTATTAAGGTGAATTATGAAGCAAATTGAACTTTTTACTGACGGTGCCTGCAGCGGCAACCCCGGTCCGGGCGGTTGGGGTGCTGTGCTTCGGTATAACGGTGTTGAAAAAGAGATTTCGGGCGGTGAAAAAGACACCACCAATAACCGAATGGAGTTAACCGCCGTTATTATGGGGCTTAAAGCACTTAAGGAGCCCTGCAAGGTGCATCTTACAACCGATTCAAAGTATGTAAGCGACGGCATTTCTAAAGGGTGGGCACAGTCCTGGAAAAACAACGGCTGGCGCAAGGCAGACAAAAAGCCCGCCTTAAACCCCGATTTGTGGGATGAGCTTTTAAACCTTTTGACCGTTCACGAGGTTGAAATTACTTGGGTTAAAGGTCATGCAGGTCACCCCGAAAATGAACGCTGTGACAAGCTGGCAGTCGCTTTTTACCAATCTTTACAGGAGTAATATATGAACATAGCTTTTTACACGCTTGGCTGTAAGGTTAACCAATACGAAACCGAGGTTATGCGTGAAGCATTTGAAAAAAACGGGCACACTGTGGTTTCAAGCAGTATGCCCTTTGATGTAATAATAATAAATTCTTGCACGGTTACAGCCGAAAGCGACCGCAAAACACGTCAGGCAGTACACCGCTTTAAAAAGCAAAACCCAAATGCCGTTGTTGTGCTTACAGGCTGTATGGCACAAGCCTTCAGCGAAGATGCAAAGGCTTTAACCGATGCAGACATAGTTATCGGCAACACCGACGTTTCAAAAATTTATGAAAAGGTGTGCGAATATAACAATAACCGCATTTTTGAGGTTATTCCCCACCCGCGCGATGAACGCTTTAACACCGTTTCTATTGAAAGCTTTGCCGAACGCACCCGCGCATATATGAAAATTCAGGACGGCTGTGACCGTTTTTGCACCTACTGCATTATCCCCACCGCCCGCGGCTGGCTTCGTTCAAAACCAATTGATGAAATTAAAAAAGAAGCCGAAGCACTTTCACAAAACGGATACGTTGAAGCAGTGCTTGTCGGCATTAATTTGACGTCATACGGTAAAGAAACCGGCGGTGAGTTAAATATTTGCGATGCCGTTGAAGCAGTTGCAGAGGTTGCGGACATTAAACGAATCCGTTTAGGTTCATTAGAGCCCGACCACATCACCGATGAAATGCTTTTAAGACTTAAAGCGGTAGACAAGTTTTGCCCACAATTTCATTTGTCATTACAAAGCGGCTGTGATGCAACCCTTCGCAGAATGAACCGACATTACGACACCGCATTTTACCGCGATTTAGTAAACCGCATCCGTGCCACCTTCCCCGATGCCGCCATTACCACCGATATAATGGTTGGCTTTGCAGGTGAAGATGAAAACGAATTTTCACAAAACCTTGCTTTCGCAACGGAAATTGGCTTTGCAAAGGCGCATGTTTTTGCTTATTCCCGCCGCGAAGGTACGATGGCTTATAATATGCCAAACCAGGTAACCCGCGCCGAAAAATCCCGCAGAAGCCGAATGATGATTGAAACCACCGCAAAAACCGAAGCAGAATTTATAAAATCATACCTTGGTAAAACGGTTGAAGTTTTGTTCGAATCACAAGAAAACAATTATGCCGTCGGATATACCAAAAACTATTTATACGTTAAGGTCAAAAGTGATAATCCCCACACGGGAGAGCTTTTAAATGTAAAAATTACCGACTGTGAAAAGGAATTTGCAATTGGTGAAATAGTATAACCCACCGCCTGCCAAAGCAGGCGGTTTTGTATTTTCAAATTATAGTTTATCGCTCAGTCAAATTTTAAGAAACCGTAGGGGCGACCAGTGGTCGCCCGTCAGCAATTCGCCAAATTAACGGGAAACCAATGGTTTCCCCTACAAATGCACAATTAAATTGTTCTATAATTCCGAATTACGCATTACGAATTCCGAATTTTGCGTCAGCGATAAACCCCAATTTTACATATTCCACATCAACCCACGCATAATATTAAAGGTGAAATTATGTCAAAAATTATTATGTTTTTAATCGGTGCTTTGGGGTATGGCTCAATAGAAATTTTATGGCGCGGCAAAACTCATCCTTCAATGCTTTTAGCGGGCGGTATTTGCTTTTCTTTTTTTGCATATCTGGGCAACAAGCTTCGACGGGCAAATCTTTTTATAAAAGCGCTTGCGGGCAGCGGCTTTGTCACTTTTATTGAGCTTATATTCGGCATATTTTTTAATATTATTCTAAAACAAAACGTGTGGAATTATTCTGCAAGACCCCTTAATTTCAAGGGACAAATATGTCCTTTGTATTCGTTTTATTGGATGATTTTGAGCATCATATTTATTCCACTTTCACAAAAGGTAAATAACCGATTGCAAAATAAATAATATATTGGTATAATGTATTCAGGTGATATTATGGATTTTTTGCATAGAACCTGGGCCGAGATTGACACAAATGCCCTGGTACATAATCTTAATATATTTAAAAGCAAGCTTAACGGCAAGAAGCTTATGGCAGTTGTAAAGGCAAACGCTTACGGTCACAGTGCTAAGGACCTTTGCCCCATTCTAGACCAAAACGGGGCCGACTGGTTTGCCGTTTCAAATATTGATGAAGCCATCGCTTTAAGGGAAATCGACATTAAAAAGCCAATTTTAATTTTGGGCTACACCCCTGTTGATATGGTGCGCGAGCTTGAAAAATTTGACCTTTCGCAATGTGTATATTCGCTTGAATATGCCGAAAGACTGTCCGCCTTGGCAGTGTTTTACGGCATAAAAATTAAGGCGCATATAAAGCTTGATACGGGTATGTCGCGCCTTGGCTTCAACTGCAAAACCGATAACCTGCCCGAGCTTTCAGATGCTTTAAAATCTGCCAAAATGCCGAATATTATTTGCGAAGGTGTTTTCACACACTTTGCCGTTGCCGACCGCAACGAAATGCAGGAGGACGGCTTTACAAACCAGCAGTATGAATTGTTTACAAAAGCGTGCGACCACTTTAAGTCGGAAGGCTTTACTGACACGTTATACCATTGCTGTAATTCAGCAGGTGCAATTTTAGATAGTGATAAGCACCTTGATATGGCACGTATCGGCATTTCGCTTTACGGCCTGTCCCCTTCAAGCGATTTAGAAATGAAGGATGACCTTATCCCCGTTTTGACCGTCAAATCAGTAGTATCACTTGTTAAAGAAATTCACCCGGGTGACACGGTAAGCTATGGTCGCACCTTCAAATGCGAAAAACCAATGAAAATTGCCACCGTAACTGCGGGCTATGCCGACGGTTATCCCCGACTGCTTTCAAACAAAGGCTTTGTTTACATAAACGGGCAAAAGGCCCCCATTGTCGGCAGGGTTTGTATGGACCAGATGTGTGTTGACGTAACAGATATTGATAACGTTAAAATGGGTGACGAGGTGCTGCTTTTCGGCAAGGACTTAAAGGTTGATTTATTAGCCGACCTTTGCGGCACAATTAATTATGAAATTATCTGCGGTATATCACCGCGTGTTCCCCGCATTATTTTGAAATAATAAGGGTGGTTTTATGAAAAAATACATTCTTTCACTTGATGAAGGCACCACAAGTGCCCGCGCCATACTTTTTGATAAAAACGGCAATGCCGTAAGCACGGCACAGCACGAATTTACACAAATTTATCCACAAAGCGGTTACGTTGAGCATAACCCTTTGGAAATTTATTCAGCACAGTATTCTTCACTGATTGAAGCTATTACCAAAATCGGTGCTGACCCGCAGGAAATTGCCGCTATCGGAATTACAAACCAACGCGAAACGGTAATTGTGTGGGACAAAAACACAGGCGAGCCGGTATACAACGCGATTGTATGGCAATGCCGCCGCACCGCCGAGTATTGCGACGAGCTTAAAAAACAGGGTCTTGAAGAATACATAACAAAAACCACAGGGCTTAAAATTGACGCATATTTCAGCGGCACAAAAATTAAATGGATATTAGATAACGTAAAGGGTGCGCGTGAAAAAGCCGAAAAAGGCGAATTGCTTTTCGGCACAATTGACACCTGGCTTATATGGAAGCTGTCGGGAGGTAAAATACACGTTACCGATTATACAAATGCTTCGCGCACAATGTTTTTTGACATACACAAGCTTTGCTGGGATAAAAAGCTGCTTGATATTTTAACCATTCCCGAAAGCATGCTTCCAACCGTAAAGCCGTCAAGCGAAATTTACGGTCAGGTTAACATCATGGGTGCCGATATTCCCGTTTCGGGCATTGCTGGTGACCAGCAGGCCGCGCTTTTCGGTCAGCGGTGCTTTAATGAAGGAAGTGTTAAAAACACCTACGGCACGGGCTGTTTCTTGCTTATGAACACAGGCGAAAATGCCTTCGAAAGCAAAAACGGGCTTTTGACAACCATTGCCGCAAGCGCCAACGGCAAGGTTCAGTATGCGCTTGAAGGCAGTGTATTTGTGGGCGGTGCAGTTATTCAGTGGCTTCGCGATGAATTAAAGCTTATCCCTAATTCCCCCGCAAGTGAACGATATGCTTTAAAGGTTAAGGACACAAACGGTGTTTACATCGTGCCCGCCTTTGCAGGTCTTGGCGCGCCTTATTGGGATATGTACGCCCGCGGTACAATTTGCGGTTTAACCCGCGGCAGTAATAAAAATCATATTATCCGCGCCTCACTTGAAGCAATTGCTTACCAGACAAACGACCTTTTGACAGCCCTTAAAAACGATACAGGACTTCCGATAAATACCATTCGTGCAGACGGCGGCGCATCACAAAACAAGTTTTTAATGCAATTTCAGGCAGATATTTCCAATACCGAGGTTTGCTGTCCATTAAATGCCGAAGCCACCGCTTTAGGTGCGGCATTTTTAGCAGGTCTCGCGGTAGATTTTTGGCAAGATATTGAAGAAATAAATGCAATTGGCACAAGCGAAATGCTTTATACCCCTTCAATGGCAGAATGTGACCGCTTAAAACAAATTAAAGGCTGGAAAAAAGCGGTTAAGGCCGCAAAGACCTTTAGTGAGGAGTAATTATTATGAGCTTTGAAATTAAAGCGTTAGAGGTTAAAAGCACCGATAATATTCACACCTTAAAGGGTAAAATATACATTCCCACGGGTGAAATTAAAGGATTGTTTCATCTTGTGCACGGTATGACCGAATATATTGACCGTTATGACCATTTAATGTCATTTTTAGCCCAAAACGGTTACGTCACATTTGGATATGACCACTTAGGTCACGGCAAAACCGCCGAAAATGATGACGAGCTTGGCTTTATTGCCCACAAGGACGGTTGGAAATATTTAGTAAACGACGTTGTAGCATTTACAAAAGCGGTCAAAAAAATGCACCCTGATTTACCCACCGTTTTAATGGGTCATTCAATGGGGTCTTTCATTTCACGACTGGTGGCAGAAAGCTATGCTGACGAATACGATAAGTTTATTTTCTGCGGTACAAGCGGTCCGAACCCTGCCTCATCAGTGGGACTTTTGCTTGTAAAAATAATTAAAGCTATAAAAGGTGAAAAGCATAAATCCGATCTGCTTCAAAATATTGCCTTCGGCAGCTATAACAAAGGCTTTGAGGGTGACACCCCTTACGAATGGCTGACAAAGGACCACGACGTTATAACAAAATATGCCGCAGATAAGTATTGCACCTTCCGTTTCAGCGTGTCTGCAATGGGCGACCTTATGAGCCTGCTGTCACACTGCAACCGCAACGCCTGGTTTAAAGCAATGGATGAAAATAAACCCATTCTTTTAATTGCGGGTGATAAGGACCCTGTCGGTAATTACGGCAAGGGGGTTAAGGCGGTTTATGAAAAGCTTATTAAAAACGGCCAAAAATGTGATATCAAGCTTTATGAAAACTGCCGTCACGAAATACATAACGACAGCTGTAAGGATGAAATGTTTGAGGATATTTTAGAATTTATAAAATGAGAAAACTGCGTTAGAAATTTAAGATTTCTAACGCAGTTTTTACTTTCAAATTATAGTTTATCGCTCTGTTTAATTGGCGGCACATCGTAGGGACAATTCACGAATTGTCCGAAAATAATAGTTAATCGCAACGGGCGATTCATGAATCGCCCCTACAGATACACAATTTGATTTGTACAGTAATTACGAAATACGCATTACAAATTACGCATTGGCCTTCGGCCCTATAAACCCCAATTTATTACTTAAGCTGACCTTCAATAATTAAAAGTCTGTTATACTTCGCAACGCGGTCACTTCTGCAAGGGGCGCCCGTTTTAATTTGTCCCGCATTTACCGCCACCGCCAAATCGGCAATTGTGGTATCTTCGCTTTCGCCCGAACGGTGCGAAATTACGGCAGTATAACCGTGCTTTTTAGCAAGCGCAATAACGTCAAGCGTTTCGGTTAAAGTACCTATCTGATTAAGCTTAATTAAAATTGAATTTCCGCAGCACTCTTTAATACCCTTTGAAAGTCGCTTATAATTTGTAACAAACAAATCGTCCCCCACAAGCTGAAGTCTGTCCGACAAACGGTTTGTAAGCCTTTTCCAGCCGTCCCAGTCTTCTTCACTGACGCCGTCTTCAATTGAAATTATCGGGTATTTTTCACACAACAGTTCATAGTAAGAAATAAGCTCGTCTGCTGTCATTTTCTGCTGACGTTTAGGCATTAAATACTCACCATTTTGGTACCATTCACTTGATGCAACGTCCAGCGCGATTTTAATATCATTTGTGGTATAACCCGCTTCTTCAATTGCCTTTACAATAAGCGCAATTGCTTCTTCATCGCTTTTAAGGTCGGGTGCAAAACCGCCCTCGTCCCCAACACCTGTCGCCTTACCGCTTTGTTTTAAAATTTTGCCTAAGGTGTGGTATATTTCTACACACTGGCGAAGCCCTTCGCAAAAGGTTTTAGCGGTATACGGTATTATCATAAATTCCTGAATATCAATGTTGTTTGCCGCGTGTGCGCCGCCGTTTAAAATGTTCATCATCGGGCGGGGTAAAACACTTGCATTTATGCCGCCAATATAACGGTAAAGCGGCATTTTTTTAGAATTTGCCACCGCCTTTGCAACTGCTAAAGACACCGCCAGAATTGCATTTGCACCCAAGCGTGATTTGTTTTCGGTACCGTCAAGATTAATTAAAAGCTCATCAATTTTGCGCTGATTTACGGTATCGCAAGCAATAAGTGTGCGGGCAATTTCACCGTTTACACTTTCAACTGCGGATTTAACGCCCTTACCAAAATAACGGTTTTTATCCCCGTCGCGCTTTTCGTGTGCTTCAAACATACCGGTAGATGCCCCCGAAGGCGCAATTGCAAAGCCGCTTGACATATCAGAAAGCACAACCTTTGCCGCAACGGTGGGATTACCGCGCGAGTCTAAAACCTCATACCCATAAACCCCAATTATTTTAACCTTTTCCATAAAACTCACCTTTTCTGTGTTTTTAAATATTTTTCCCGAAATATTTAAAATTACTATTTAATTTTAATTTACTTTGTGTTATAATGCAAGATGAATTATTATATAAAAAAGGATTTTTATAATGGACAGTATAAATAACCAACCCAAAGAACAGGGTTATAGCATAATTTGCGGCAGAAATCCCGTTTTGGAAGCGGTGCGTTCGGGTCGCGAAATTGACCGTTTGCTTGTTGCACACGGTGTCAGCGGCGGCAGTGTTACCGCAATTATTGCCAAATGCAAGCAAAAGGGTATTTTAATTAAAGAAGTGAGTCCCCAAAAGCTTGATTATTATTGCGGCGGCGCAAACCATCAGGGTGTTGCAGTTCTGTTTGCTGAACAGGAATATTGCACGGTTGAAGATATTCTCAAAAAAGCCGAAGACCAAAACGAAAAGCCCTTTATCATCATTTGCGATGAAATTGAAGACCCACACAATCTTGGCGCAATTATCCGTACGGCTGAAGCTTGCCGTGTTCACGGTATTATCATTCCCAAACGCCGAAGCGCATCCCTTAACGCAACGGTTGCAAAAAGTGCTTGCGGCGCGCTTGAATATATGAAGGTGGCGCGTGTTACCAATATCCCGAACACCATTGATGAATTAAAGGAAAAAGGCGTATGGGTATTTGGTGCTGATATGGACGGTGACGATTACCGCCAAATTGATTTTGACTGCCCTACTGCTTTAGTTATCGGTAACGAAGGCAAGGGTATCGGCACACTTACCGCCAAAAAATGCGACCAGATTATATCGCTTCCTATGAAGGGTAAAATTAATTCGCTTAACGCTTCGGTCGCTGCAGGAATTTTAATGTACGAGGTTTTAAGAAAAAGACCGTAAATTTCAATTTACATCACAGGACGGAGATTATAAATGAAATTCTTTTCCAAAAATAAAGAACCTGACGATATTTATCTCATTAACGATGATGGCATTATAGACGAAAAAAAGCCTGCGCCCGAAAACCCCAACGTTTTAACCGTTGAAGAGGTTTTGGGCAGGCGTGTTCATAAGGCAGAAAATGCAAAAAGCACGGGTGCGCTTGATGCGCTTAAAAAGCGAATGCTTAGTGCAAACACCACCTCTGCGGCAGAACCCGCAAAGCCCGACCCCAAAAAGGAAACGGTTGCGCGCACGGTTGAGCCAAAAGCCGCCGAAAATAAGGACAGTGCCGAAGAAAAAAGCCTGCTTGAAAAATGCCGTCCGTTTATTTTGGATGAACAAGGCAAGGACACCACTAAGGATATTCCCCCTGCTTATAAGCTTGAATCGGTTGCTGACATTTTAAAGAAAGACAAGGAAAACGCGGTTGACAGCTTTAATCAGAAATATGATTTTGAAGCCGATTATTTAGGCCGTTACGTTGAAAAAAAGCTGGCAGAAGACAAAATGCCTAAAAAGGCAGAGCCTGCCCCCACACCGAAGGCAGAGCCCGAAAAGCCGCAAAAGGCAATTTCAATTAATGACATTAAAAATGCGCAAACTAACGTTGCGTTTACCATTTCTGACATTGACCCGCTTGAAAAAATTACACCTGTTAAGGAAGAACCGGATGCAGGCGCAACAATTACCTTTACACCCATAGCAAACGGCGACACTGCCCCCGTTATTATGGTAAGCAGTAAAACCCAACAGGTTGATCTTACGGGCGAAATTGCCGTAATGGAAGACATATCATCGAATTCACATGCAACCAGTGTTGAGCTTGAAAAAAGTGATTTTGATGATTACGTACCTCAAAATGAAATTAAGTCTGAAATTGATTCAAAACGCTTTTTACGTGTTTTTTCAATTAAAAAGCGCAACTATTTTCTTGCAAGCGGCGCATCAGTTTTTCTGACGTTTTTGCTTGCAATTATGAAAATGCCCTTTATGACGGGCGCCGTGCTTGCACAAACCAAGCCGACAATGATTATTTGTACTGTGCTTTTAGGTCTTATTGCAATTGCAAACTGTGATATGTTTTTATCACTTTCAAATTTATTTAAAAGGCGTTGCGATGCTGACGTTACAGCGGCCCTTGCTTCACTGTTTGTGTTAGCTTACGGTATTTCAGGCATAATAAAGGGTGAAATTATTACCGACCTTTGCCTGCTTTGCGGTATATCACTTTCGCTTCGCGCAATCGGTAAAATGCAAAAATATTCCTATTTGCTTTCAAACCTTAAGGTAATTTGCAAAAAAACACCCAAAAAAGCCATTCGACTTTTAAGTGATACTGCCGTAACCTATGCAATTGCCAAAAATTCAATTGACGGTGATGCGCTTATTGCCGCCCCGCAGGAAAGTCAGAGAATTGACGATTATATTAAATATTCAACCTACGGTACGTTTTTAAACGGCAAGCTGCCGATAATAACCACCGTTTCTATTGTGCTGTCGGGTCTTACCTTCTTCGCCGCAATGAAATATTTTGACAGTATGTTTTACGGTCTGTATGCCGCGGCGGCAGTTCAGTGTTTCACTTCTCTTCCCGCACTGTTCCTTATTGATAACCTTCCCCTGTTCCAGGCTTCCAAGAAGCTCAACCCACGTGGCTCAATGATATCGGGTAAAGCTGGCGCCGAGCATATTGAGCTTGCAAATGCCATTGTGCTTAATTCTGATGACCTTTTCCCCGACGGTACGGTAACCCTTCGCAATATGAAAATTTTGTCAGAAAACAACGTGAGTGACACCGTGCTTCGTGCCGCATCACTCACACATGAGCTTTCAAGCCCTTTATATCAGGTATTTAAAGAAATTGCAGGCCGCGAAAATATGCAGGGCTTGCCCGAATGTGACACCGTTAAATATGAAGACAAAATGGGTATTTCGGGTTGGGTTGATAACGAGCTTTTGCTTATAGGTAACCGCACCATTATGGAAGCCCACGGCATAGCAGTTCCTGACATTGAGACCGACCGCAAGATTTTAAGAAGCGGTTGCTTCCCCGTTTACGTTGCTTGGGGAGATGCTGCAGTTATGCTTTTGGCAGTACAGTATTCGGTTGACCCCACCGTTGCGAGAGAACTTCACAACCTTACAAAAATCGGTGTTACACTTTTAATAAACAACACCGACCCGAATTTAGTTAACAATACCGATAAAGAATCGGAAAACCAGATGATATGCGATTATCTTGGTCTTTATGAAGATTCGGTTATGATAATGAGTACCGCGGGCTCTAATATGTATAAAACCGCTACCGAACCGACAATAAGCTGTTCGGCACCTGCGGCCTTCAGAGGAAAGCACATCAACGTTGCAAAAATACTTAACTGTGCCAACCGCATCCGCAGAAGCAACACCGCCCTTACCATAATGTATATTCTTTCAGCAGTGCTTGGTGTAATAATGTTTGCATATACTTCCTTTACATCGGCCGACACTTTAATAGGCGGGGCTTCGATTTTGCTTTACAGCCTTATTTCAACCCTTTTAACCATAGGTATTTACCTTATTCAAAAACCATAGACGAGGTGCTATTTTATGTCCCAGAATAAAAAGTTTTACATTACAACCGCAATTGCTTACACTTCCAGAAAGCCGCATATCGGCAACGCTTACGACATTGTTTTAGCCGATATGATTGCACGCTATAAAAAGATGCAGGGCTTTGACGTGTATCTTATGACAGGCTCTGACGAGCACGGTCAGAAGATTGAAGAATATGCCACCGCCGCTGGCATTTCACCTAAAGAATACGTTGACGGTGTTTCTTCACAAATTAAGGATGTGTGGCAGTCGCTCAACACCGATTATGATAAGTTTATCCGCACAACCGATGCCGACCACGAAGCCGCTGTTCAGAAAATTTTCACAAGACTTTACGAACAGGGCGACATTTACAAGGGTCATTACGAAGGTAAATACTGTGTTCCGTGTGAATCCTTCTTTACCCCTTCTCAGCTTGTTGACGGCAAATGTCCAGACTGCGGCCGCGAGGTAATTGACTCAAAAGAAGAGGCATATTTCCTTCGCCTTTCAAAATATCAGGATAAGCTTTTGGAATATTACGAGCAAAACCCCGATTTTATTATGCCCGAAAGCCGCAAAAATGAAATGATAAACAACTTCTTAAAACCCGGTCTTTCTGATTTGTGCGTTTCCCGTTCTACCTTTAAATGGGGTATTCCGGTTGAATTCGACCCTAAGCACGTAACCTACGTTTGGATAGATGCCCTTTCAAACTATATTACAGGTATTGGCTATAACCCGACCGGCAGCACCGAGCAGTTTGAAAAGCTCTGGCCGGCAGATTTACACGTTATCGGTAAAGACATCGTTCGTTTCCACACAATTTATTGGCCCATTATTTTGATGGCGCTCGGTCTTCCCTTACCCAAGCAGGTTTTAGGTCACCCCTGGGTACTTGTAGGCGAAGATAAGATGAGTAAATCTAAGGGCAACGTGATTTATGCTGATGAATTGGCAAAGCGTTTTTCAACCGATGCCGTAAGATATTATCTTTTGTCAGAAATTCCCTTTGCGCAGGACGGCACAATTACCTACGAAAGCTTTATTAATAAATTTAATTCTGATTTAGCAAACACACTTGGCAACCTTGTGAACCGTTCGGTTGCAATGACTAATAAGTATTTTGACGGCAAGGTAAGTTTTAAGGAATGTGATGATGAATTTGACCGTGACCTTATTGCCACCGCTAAAGAAAGCATTGAAAAATATCACAGCCTTATGGATATTTACCGCAATGCGGATGCCGTTAATGCGGTTATGAACCTTGCAAAGCGTTGCAACAAGTATATTGATGAAACCACACCCTGGTCGCTTGCAAAGGACGAAGCACAGAAGGACCGCCTTGAAGCGGTGCTTTACAACCTGCTTGAATGTATCCGTCTTTTAAGCATTATGCTTACACCAATTATGCCTGAAAGCTGTGAAAGCATTAAGGCGCAGCTTAATGAAGCCAACACCACACTTGCCTTTGGTGAAGTGAAGGAATATTCTGTCGGTGCCGCAACTCCCCTTTTCGCAAGAATTGATGCCGAAAAGGTTTTGGCTGAAATTGCTGCAGAGCAAGAAGCTGCTAAAAAGGCTGCTATTGACACTGCAAACGTTGCAACAATTGCCGAAATCGGCATTGAAGATTTCGCAAAGGTAGAGCTCACCGCCGCCGAAATTATTGCTTGTGAAGCAGTACCCAAAGCCAAAAAGCTTTTAAAGCTTACAATTAATGACGGCAAGCGTAACCGCACGGTTGCTTCGGGCATTGCAAAATTCTATAAGCCGGAAGAGCTTGTCGGCAAAACCGTTATTCTGGTTTCAAACCTTAAAAAAGCAAAGCTTTGCGGCATTGAGTCAGAAGGTATGATTTTAGCCGCAGACTGCAGTGAAGATGACGTTAAGGTTATTTTCCTTGACGGTATTCCCGCAGGCAGTAAAATCAGGTGATGGGCTTGAGCAGTTTAATTTTTGATACCCACGCACATTATGACGACCCTGCTTTTGAAGATAATTTTGACGGTCTTATAAAGGAAATGCAAGAAGCTGGCGTTGGCGGAATTATAACCTGCGGTTGTGACAAGGAAAGCAGCCTTAAAGCGCTTGCTTTAGCCGAAAAGTACGACATTGTTTATGCCGCTGTGGGTATTCATCCCGGCAGCATTGACAGCGGCACAACCGTTGAAGAAATTGAGGCGCTTGCAAAGCACCCAAAATGTGTTGCGATTGGCGAAATAGGGCTTGATTATTATTGGCGGCAGGACAACAAAGCCGAACAGCTTGATATTTTAAAAAATCAATTAGAACTTGCCAATAAACTCGATTTGCCCGTTTTGTTTCACGACCGTGATGCTCATGCCGACACGCTTGAAATTTTAAAGCAATATAAACCAAAGGGCGTTGTTCATGCCTTTTCGGGCAGTGTGGAAATGGCACGCGAAATAATAAAGCTTGGGCTTTACATTGGCGTAGGTGGTGTTTTAACCTTTAATAATGCACGCGCTCTGCCAAGCGTTGTGGCAGATATTTCGCTTGACAAAATTTTGCTTGAAACCGATGCGCCTTATCTTGCGCCCGTTCCCTTCCGTGGCAAGCCAAACAGGTCCGATTATATAAAATTTGTTGCCGAAAAAATGGCAGAAATTAAGGGAATTACTATAAATGATGTTTTAGCGCAAACCTTTAAAAACGCGCAAAAATTATTTAACCTTTAGAATAAACACCCCACTTTCACAAATAATAATTGTGAAAGTGGGGTGTTTAAAGTGAACGATAAAAACAGATTTGACCAGAACAACCAGAACAAAAATGATCAAAATAAAAACAACCAAAATAAAAAAGATCAGAACAAGAACGATCAGAATAAAAACAACCGATAAAAAAGCCGCCCTTACGGGCGGTTTTCTTATGCCAATGAATACGGAAAATATAAAATTTTATCGGTTTTACAGCCATAAACCATTGCGGTGTAATCTCCCCGCTTGTCCTTTTCGCAAAGGGCGGCATAATTATCCGACGGTGTAACCGATATATCGCCATTTTGGTTTGAAGCCTTAATTTCTTTAAAACCGAATTGTTTATAATAATTTATCAATCCGCTATCTGCAGGGCGTAACAACAAAATGTCATTTTCTTCGGCCATAATTTTTTCCATTAAAGCCTTGCCATAGCCCTTGCCGCGGTGCTTTTCTTTTACGGTAAAGCCATAAATATATTTTGCTTTTTTGCCGTCAATTTCGCAGGGCATCAAAAAGCACATTGCAACCGTTTCACCGTTAATTTTTAGGGTTTTAATGTAATCAAAACAAAGGCTGAACAATTTATTTGTAAACGGGCCGTCGTGAAAAGCATTGTCATAAAGCCGCATACAAGCGTCCTTCATAGGTCGGCAACGGTATTTTTCAAGCAAAATTGCAGGCTTATAAGAAAGCTTTGCCTTGCGAAGGCCGGAAAGCCCCATATCATCTTCGCGGTTAAGATATTTATAACCCTGAAGTGCTTTTGCAAATTCATTATTTATAACCGTATAAGCGGCCGCATAATCCTTAAGTGCTTTTTCAATGTGAATGTCAAAGACGTCATCATTTATAGGTGAGCCAAGCGTAAAGGCAACTACCCTTTCATCAACGTAAATTGCACCACCCTTTACGTTTAAAAATGACATATTCTCAAGAATGGTTTTTATTCCTTCGCGTTCAATCGCAAGGTACTGATCCATTCTTTCCTCATTTTCGTTGTACCATTTTTCGGCACAGGCAAGCACGTCAGCACGGTTTTGCTCATCAATGGGTGCATAGCGCCAATTAAACTGCTTTTTAAAGGCCGAAATATGGTTACGCTTAGAATGATATTTCTTGCCCGTCAAATTTGCAAGATCTTCCCTTAAATAAATATAATCAAACGCATCACGCACGGGTGAAATGTCATATTCATCACCCAAAAGCGCCTTAAATTCATCTATCTTGCCGTCATTCTGCACCCAAAAGCGCGGCTTTTCGGGGGCGGTGTATTCGAAAATGCAGTCAAGACCCTTTTTAAGGTCATCACACACAGGCAGACTGAAGCTTTGGCTTTTTTCCTTACCCGACTTTAAAAACAGCATACCATCCTTTAAAGCATACATATTATTATACGCTTTTTGCCACACGACCAGACTGACGGCAGTTTTTTCACAAGCCATAATGCTTTTATGGTGTGTGAATTTATTTATTATTTCGGCATCGGTAAGTTCAATTTTCTTAAATTCTAACATAAATGTCCTTTAAAGGGGCAAAAAGCGTGTCATTAAGACACGCTTTTACTTAACCCGTAGTTGTTTGATCGGTTGTTGAGGGAGTATTTTCGGTTGTGGTGCCGCCATTACCTGCAGTTTCACCTGTAGAAGGAGTACTCGTTTCGGGAGTTGAAGTTTCAGGTGTTGAAGGTGTAGACGAAGTATTCGGTGTTTCAACCTTTTCGGGTATAGTGTCGGTCTTAGGTGCTTCAAGCAGCTGACCCTCATGCGCGGTGCACTTGCCGGGAAGAGCCGACTTTTTATACCAGCCTATATCGAGCTTCTGGCAGGCATCTGTTGCAAGAAGACCTGTTTCAAGACAATAATAACGTTTAACAACGTAATTTGTTGTGGGGTAATCCTTTGCTGGAAGATTCTTATGAATTTCACCCATTACCTGACGCCAGAGCTTAGCCGCAAGACCTGTATTAGAACTAGGCATTTTTTGCTGTGTCTGATAACCG
Organism: Acutalibacteraceae bacterium; assembly: GCA_045580625.1. Taxonomy (GTDB): domain Bacteria; phylum Bacillota; class Clostridia; order Oscillospirales; family Acutalibacteraceae; genus UBA737. The sequence continues at coordinate 30,686 of JAZNOE010000025.1, forward strand.
ATCCAGGAAGAAGCCACGTAATAAGGTGTGCCGCCGACAAACCATTTATCTTTGGAATCGTTAGACGTACCGGTCTTACCGAAGGCGCGGAATTTTGTAAAGGTGCCTGCCTGTGCAGTACCTGTACCCACTTTACCGTAAATAACGTTTTGCAGCATCTTATTCATAACCATTGCGGTGTCTTCACTGATAGCCATTATAGGCTGAGTATTCTGTTCGAGAATAATTTCACCGCGCTTGTCGGTAACCTTTGTATAGAAGGTGGGCTCATAATAAAAGCCACCGTTACCAAACACCGCATAAGCCGCAGCGGACTCAAGGGTTGTAACACCACCGTGTGTACCGCCGAGACCGAGTGAGGAAAGGTTTTTATCCTCTTCCAAAAGGTGTGAAAGACCCAATTTTTGTGTCAGGAAATTAAATGACGTGCCAACACCTATCTGACCGTTTATTAAAGCAACGGGAATGGTGTTAGTTGAGCGTTCAAGTGCTTCACGGGCAGTAATATTGCCGCGATAAGCGCCGTCGTGGTTACCGGGTGTCCATTTGCCGTAAGAAACCTTAACGTCGTTTAAAAGGGTTGAATAGTTAATTATATTCTTTTCAATTGCGGGAGCATAAACCGCCATTGGCTTCATTGTAGAACCGGGCTGACGCACGGCATCAATTGCGCAGTTAAAGCCGCGGTTGTCGGTCTTTTCACCGATATTACCAACCAAAGCCTTTACCTGACCGTTATAATTAAGAACAGTCATTGCGCCAAGCAACGGGTCACCCTTACTGCTGGGCTTTGCAGATGCCGCAATGTCAAGGTAAGCCTTTTCTGCAATTGCCTGCATCTTCATATCAACGGTTGCATAAATCTTATAACCGCCGCTATAGAAAAGGCGCTCTGCACGTTCAATATCATAACCGTATTTTTCTGCAAGGTCCTGCGAAACATCGGTAATAAGCGCGTCAATAAAGTATGAATTTATATCGTCGTTTGCGGTAGCATCCTTATTAACGACAATTTTAATTTCTTCATTTATGGCTTCGTCGTACTCGGCTTCGGTAATAAGCTTTTGCTCCTTCATAAGACCGAGAACTATCTTACGACGCTTTTTATTTGCTTCGGGGTTAGTATCGGGCGCGTAATTTGTCGGGCTTTTCGGAATTGCCGCAAGTGTTGCACATTCGGCAATGGTAAGCTCGTTTACGTCCTTGTCAAAATAATAGTTTGATGCAACCTGAACACCATAGGTACCGTGGCCCATTGCGATGGTGTTAAGATAACATTCCAAAATAACGTCTTTGGTATACTTTGATTCAAGATATCTTGCGCGCATAATTTCGCGAACCTTACGCATTTTGGTCTTGTCATCATCACCGGTAAGGTTTTTAACAAGCTGCTGTGTGATGGTTGAACCACCCTGACGGGATGAATAAATCGGAATAAATTCGTTTATAACCGCACCGGTGGTACGCTTCCAGTCAACACCGAAGTGTGTTTCAAAGCGTTGGTCTTCAACAGCAATAAACGCGTTTGCAAGACGCTGTGGTATACCCGTATAGGTTTCATCATTGTTATCAATTGCTTCACGGTCATAATCAACCCACAAGCGGTTATACATGCCGTGAAGGCGCTTATATTCTTCATATTCGCCCTTGTCATTTTCAACGTAAACGGTTGTGGTAAGGTTTAAAGTCAAATCGTTTAAATCTTCTTCCATTGTGCCGTCAACCATTGTGAAAACGTAAAGCAAGCCGCCGCCCAGCACTGTGCAGGCACCGATAACACAAACCAAAAAGCAAACAAGAATTATTTTGAAAACCTTTTTTGCTTTGCTTACCTTCTTTTTAGGCTGTTCGGCTTTTTCGGCCTCTTCCTCCATACTTTTAGAAGAAAAAGCATTAAGGTCAAAACTGGCTTCGCCTTCGTCAACTACGTCATTTGAATTGGCGTAACTAAACAAATCCTTATCTTCCATAATTATCTCCAATCCTTTAAGATTAAATTGTTCAGAAATTATCCATATTATACCACACACACCTGTTAAAATCAACTTTTAGCACCGATTTTTACAATTCTGTCATCTTTTATTAAGAAATTTACCATTTTGTATTAAAAACAACAATTGAATTATTTAAACCGCTATGTTATTATATTAATGTTAAAAGGCGAAATTTGGCGATTTGCAATTTTGCTTTACAATAATAAAAGAAAGGTTTGAAAAAATGGATTTCTTAATGGACATTTTGAAAGAGCTCAGCTTCCTGGTTGAAAATCTTTCGGCTTTTGTCGAAGCAGGCGGCTGGAAATATCTTGCAATGTGGGCTATCGGCGGTGTGCTTATCTATCTTGCAATCCGTCACGATATGGAGCCGACACTTTTATTACCTATGGGCTTTGGTACAATTTTAGTTAACATTCCGTCTTCGGGTGCTATCAGCCGTTTCAATGAAACGGGCGAGCTGATAAGTGAGGGTGCGTTAACCACCTTATTTAATGCGGGTATCGCAAACGAATTGTTCCCGCTTATACTGTTTATAGGTATCGGCGCGATGATTGACTTCGGTCCCCTTCTTACAAACCCCAAGCTTATGATTTTCGGTGCTGCTGCACAGTTTGGTATTTTCTTCACCTTCTGTATGGCATCAATGTTCTTTACACAAAACGAAGCCGCTTCTATCGGTATTATCGGTGCTGCTGACGGTCCTACCGCTATCGTTGTTGCCAACAAGCTTTTAGGCGCAGATAACGATATTACAGGCGCAATTATGGTTGCGGCATATTCTTATATGGCGCTTGTGCCCATTATTCAGCCCCCCGTAATCAAGCTTTTAACCACCAAAAAGGAACGTCTCATTCGTATGCCTTACGAACAAAAGCAGGTTTCAAAGCTTACAAAGATACTCTTTCCCATTGTTATCACCGTTGTTGCAGGTGTGGTTGCTCCCGAATCGGTTTCTCTTATCGGCTTTCTTATGTTCGGTAACCTTATCCGTGAATGCGGCGTGCTTAATTCACTTTCAGACACTGCACAAAAGGTGCTTGCAAACCTTATTACAATATTCCTTGGCATTACAATTGCCTGCCAGATGGAAGCATCAAAATTCCTCAACTTAAATACTATTCTCATTCTTGGTCTTGGTCTTTTCGCTTTCATTTTCGACACCGCAGGCGGCGTAATGTTTGCAAAGCTCTTAAACCTTTTCTTACCCAAGGGCAAGAAGATAAACCCCATGATCGGTGCGGCAGGTATTTCCGCATTCCCGATGTCGGGCCGTGTTGTTCACAAGCTTGGTCTTAAAGAAGACCCGCAGAACTTCCTGCTTATGCAGTCCATCGGTGTTAACGTTTCAGGTCAGATCGCATCTGTTATCGCGGGCGGTCTTATCCTCAGCTTTTTTATGAAATAAGGAGGTAAAGTAAATTATGTTTAACAATTTATTTCTTGCAAAAAGCATTTTCAGCGACTTTAACCCCATGGCATTTGTTGACAATTTAAAATATATGCTTTCAGGTATGATTGCAATATTTATCGTTATCGGTATAATAATCATTATCACCGTGGTTTTAAATAAAATATTCAGCAAAAAATAAACCATCAAAAAGCCGCAAGGAATTCCTTGCGGCTTTAATTTTTATTTTACAATTTTACTTTTTTCCAACGCATGACGAATAATTGTGCCCATAGTGTCAGCCATTCTAACGAAGCCCGCATCATTTGGGTGAACCGCATCGGTTGTCATATCGTATTGATGTGGCGCTGTGTGGAAGCTTAAGCCGTCAACGAAGTAAACGTTTTTATCCCCCAAAGCCCGCGCCTTCAGATAAGATTCCATAATAATATCGCGACGCTGTAAAATTTCTTCCTGTTCGTGCGGAAGGGTCCAATAATTAATACGTGTCGCCATTATAAATGGTACGTCGGGGTTCTTTGCGCGTATAATTTCATAAACCCGATAATGGGTTTCTTTTAAATATTCGGGGTCGGGCGCGTTGTGGTCATAATCGCAAACAAAAACACTCATCGGCAGGGTTGCCATCCACTCAACAAAAGGCTTTTCGCCCTTGCAAAGCGCCGCAAAACCAAAGTTTCTGAAATCAAGATTCATATCCCTTGAAATCATCGCGGGATATGTAAGACCGGGGCGTGTTGCCGCACTGCCGTGAACAATGGACGAGCCGTAGAATATAACCGGCTTTATATCTCGATAAGGGCGAGGTGCACCGATTTTTGAACCCGGCACTACACCAATTTCCAGACTTTCAACAATTGAATAAATCGGGAAATTTATGGTTAAAGACCGCATTTCGCTGCCCTCAAGGTGAAGTATTTGCTCATATTTGTCTTTGAAATCATAAGACATTAAAAATTCTTTAACAAAACGACTGCCAAATTCACCGTCGATATATAAATCAAAGCCACCCGAATTTAAAAGGGTCAAATGCGGCACACGTGTAACGTCCAAAAACCTTGCACGAATTGCAATATATTCCGAATCGGTCGAAAAACGCACGCGGCCACCTGTTGACTGCTTGGCCGATTTGCCGATACCCTCACTTGAGGCAAAAGCCACGTCATCGGGCGCACGTCGAAAATGCGGCTCGGTTAAAGGCTCATAAAAACCGTGCAACATAAACGGCTCTTGCCTTACGTCGTGCCATTCAACCTCAATGCCGCTAACCTTTGAAATATTATTAACAGATTCCATAATTAAACCTCCCGTTTAACAAAAAACCGCAAGGAAATCCTTGCGGTTTAATTTTACACCATATAATTTAATGTTGCAATATAAAATTATTTACTTTAATCCTTACTGAAATCTTCTAATATAAGGCCTTCATTCTTTTCAAGCGCCCAGTTAATATTCCATTCGCTTGTGAAAATAAGAATGTTATTACCCTTAAAGTCCTGTACCCACTTAGTATCAGAAGTAAGGTTTAACTTTTTAACGTCAATGCCCTTGTTCTTTATCCAACGGATATAAGAATAAGGCAAATCGTTTCTTATAACGTCAACGTTATACTCATTTTTAAGACGATATTCAAGCACTTCAAATTGAAGCACACCGACAACACCAACTATAACGCGTTCCATACCTGTGTTAGGCTCGTGGAAAATCTGAATTGCACCTTCCTGCGCTATCTGTTCAACGCCCTTAACAAACTGCTTACGTTTAAGGCTGTCCTTTTGCTCAATCATTGAAAAATGTTCGGGCGCAAAGGTAGGAATGCCCTCAAACTGCACCTTTTTCTTGGGCGAGCAAACGGTGTCACCAATGGAATAAATACCGGGGTCAAACACACCGATAATATCGCCTGCATACGCTTCGTTTATAATCTGTCTTTCTTCAGCCATCATTTGCTGAGGCTGTGAAAGGCGAACGGTTTTGCCTGCCTGAACGTGGTAATAATCAGCACCGCGTTCAAACTTGCCCGAGCATATACGAAAGAATGTGATACGGTCACGGTGATTTTTATTCATATTTGCCTGAATCTTAAATGCAAAAGCTGAAAATTCTTCATCAAAGGGGGAAACTACTTCCTCGCCCGACATACGCGGAAGCGGTGAGGTTGTCATTTTAAGAAAGTTTTCAAGAAAAACTTCAATACCAAAGTTCATCAAAGCCGAGCCAAAGAAAACAGGACTTAATTCACCACAGCGCACCTTTTCCAAATCAAACTCATAGCTTGCACCGTCCAGAAGTTCAATCTGGTCAACCAAATCAGCACGCTGATAAGGGCCGATAAGCTCATCAAGCTTTTCAATATCGGTAATATCGCAAGGGGTGGGCTTAATTTTATTCATACCCTTGTGCATATCCGAAAAAGACAAAATTTCACGCTTGTCGCGGTCAAACACACCCTTAAATTCAACACCGCAGCCAATAGGCCAGTTTACAGGGTAAGTTCCAATGCCGAATTCCTTTTCAAGCTCATCCAAAAGCTCAAACGGGTCGCGTGCTTCACGGTCAAGCTTGTTTATAAAGGTAAAAATCGGAATATGTCTGCGGGCGCAAACCTTAAAAAGCTTACGCGTCTGGGCTTCTATACCCTTTGCCGCGTCAATAACCATTACGACACTGTCAGCCGCCATAAGTGTGCGGTAGGTATCTTCCGAGAAGTCCTGGTGACCGGGGGTGTCAAGAATGTTTATACAATATCCGTCATATTCAAACTGCATAACCGACGAGGTAATCGAAATACCACGCTGTTTTTCAAGGTCCATCCAGTCGCTGACTGCATGCTTTGCGGTAGCCTTGCCTTTAACCGAGCCCGCGGTCTGAATAGCACCGCCGTATAAAAGAAACTTTTCGGTTAAAGTCGTTTTACCTGCGTCAGGGTGGGAAATTATAGCAAAGGTTCGGCGTCTGCCGATTTCACGTTGTAATTCACTCACAAAAAATATCTCCTCTTATTTATTCACAATTTATTATATTAACATAATAAAGGTATTTTATCAAGAAAAAATTGTAATATGATTAAGGGATAATAATTTATAGTTTATAGGTCAGCCTTCACCTGCACCCCTGATTTTTCGAAAAAATAACCGCAATAAAAGCCGTAAAGCCTTCAATGCGGTTATTTTTTATTCTTCTGTAAAAGGCTCGCCATTTAGATAAGAAATCATATTGTTGACTAATAAATTCCAGCTTTGGAAGCCTTGATTAGAAATACCTTCGCCCGTTTCGGGGTCATAATATTCGTGGAATTCGCCACATTCGGTCAAATCGCGACCAAACAGGTTAACTGTCTTTTCGGCCATTTCTTTTGCAAGGTCATCATAGCCATATTTAAGTAATGCTTTAAAGGTTAAATAATTAGAAACACCCCAGATAGGGCCAAGCCAGCAGGACGGATTTCCGCTTTCCTTTATAAGATACATTTTTTCGCTTTTTGAAAGGGTGCGGATACCGTAATCGGAATAGAAGATATCTGATTTCAAATAATTTTCCTTAACCATTCTTTCGGCTTGCTCGGGTGTGGCAATACCTGCCCACATAGCGAGAAAACCCGACCACACGTCAATTTTTCTGATTAAGGTGTTCCAATGCCTTGGGCATCCCAGATGTATCCAATGGCTTGTATCAATTGGTAAAAGGTCGACGTCAACGCTGTAATAAAAACCGTTTCTTTCATCATAGCATTTATCGTTTATAGCGGATTTAAGGTCATCAGCTAAATTAGAATAATATTCACTGTCAGCTTTATGATTTAGTTTATCGGCCAATTCAGCCATTGCCAATAATTCCTTATACATAAGGCAGTTGAGATAAATAGAAGCCGAGCTTCTTTTGGGGCGATAGAAGGTGCAGGGGTCGTTATCAACGCCAATTGCCCAGTCGTCGATAAAGAAGTAAAGACCGCTTTCGTGCTTGCAATTATTTTCATAAAAAGCAAGGAATTTTTTCAGCTTTTCGTATTCGTTTTCTATCCACGAAAAATCGTTTATAAATTTGCAAACAAACAACGCGTGCTGAACAATAACCGGCTTTGCACCGTTAGATTCGCCGCCTTCGCTTTCGCAAAAGGTGCTTTCACCCGATGTCATAAAGGGAATACTTCCGTTATCGTACATATTATCCAGAAAATTAAGAATACAACCCTTTTGATATTCAGAAAAATCTGCTTTTTCTTCATCGGTTGTTAAGGTGTTAGAAATTGCAACGTCGGTAAGCCAGCTGTCCCAATCCCAAATTTCTTGAGCATAACAAGCGCCGGGTACTATAAACTTATGCGGGAGCTTTCCCGAAGGCTCGCGCAAAATTTTGTTCTTTTGCTCTTTTATGTACTTAATTATTAATTCTTCATAATTTTTCAAACCAAATCACCTTTTAAATACACTGATTTTCAGATCATCGCTAAAGCCGTTGCAATCATAAGATGCAATTTTAATTTTATATGAACCTTCTATAAGCTTAAATTGGCATACCTCGTGGTCAGAAGAATCCACCCCAAAGTAAACCGATTCATATTGTGAGCCGTTGAAGGCAAAAACTTCAAAATAAGGGAGTTTTTCACCCTCAATAATAATGGTATTGAAGGGGAAAATTCCGCCAAATTCAATTTCTATATCGGTTTTGTTGTGAATGATTTTTGCACTTGGCAATTTTGTAAGGTCATATATTTCGCTGTTTTCAAAGCTTTCAACAAAATAAGCCTCATCAGCATAAAAAGCACCAACAAATTTGAGAACAGGCTTTTCATCGGCTGTGGCTGTAATTTTAACCGCATCTGCCGTCACGGTGTCGAAATATCTTGCAAAGCAATTACCGATAACCTTGCCTTCGCTTACGGTTTTCCATTCGCCGCCTGTAAGTGCTTCAACCTTAAAATCATTTATGCGCTGACCAAAGGCAATATCTTCTTCAAGACGTATGCAGTTAATTTCTTTGGCCGAATCAAATTTGTAATTAAGAATAAAGCTTTTATCCAGTGAAGAAAGATCAACGCTTTCATCTAAAAGATTGTTCTTAAAAATATCGTTAATGGCATTGTTCCAAAGCTTTAAGCTTTCAACATCCTTTTCGCACAAAAGACCGCGCTTATCGGGCGGCACGTTTAATAGAATACCGCAGTTTTTACCGACTGAATTAAACCAATATTTTGTAAGCTCGACGGGTGTTTTTACTAAAACGTCTTGCTCTTCATGATAAAACCAACCCGGTCTTATAGACATATCACATTCAGCGGGAATAAAGCGATTGCCGTCCTTTTTGCCGGTAAAAAGCTCGGGCCCCGTTTCGGTTTCTAAAGAAGATGCATCAATAGTTGCATAGCAGTTATCGGCGGCTTTTCCAAGCTCGTTGCCAATCCATCTGACGTCAACGAATTCAGTCGCGCCGAGTGAGCCGAAAATAACGCAATTCTTTTGGTTTTCTCTTACAATCTTAACCCATCTTGCCCAATCATAATTGGCTTCGGTGCTGCCTGCGCCGTCCCACCAGCATTCATAGATCGGGCCGTAATTAGTCATAAGCTCGGTAAGCTGATTTGCGTAATAATCGTTGTATTTATCGGTGCCCCATTCTTTAAAATTACGGTCCCACGGGGAAAGGTAAAGCCCCGGCTTAATGCCGTATTTATGGCAAGCGTCAACAAATTCCCTTACAATATCGCCCTTGCCATTTTTATAAGGGCTGTTTTTAACCGAATGCTCGGTATAAGCGCTGGGCCACAAGCAAAAGCCGTCGTGGTGCTTTGCGGTCAGTATAGCATTGGTAAAGCCACTGTCAACAAGTGCCTTTATCCATTGCTCGCAGTCAAGCTCGCGTGGATTAAAAATTTCGGGCGACTCGGTACCGTCACCCCATTCGTTACCCGTAAAGGTGTTTACGGTAAAGTGAATAAAAGCGGTTTTTCTTTTATACCAATTAAGCTGTCTCTCATTTGGAATTAAAATTTGGCTTCTCATAAAAATACCCCACTTTTAAAATTCTCAATTACAAAATACATTAATACCCCACCAAAAATCAATAGATATAAATAAACAACAAAAAAATTTACACCATAACGCAAAAAAGTTTATTGAAAAAGAACCGCAAAAAAACTTATAATAAACGTAGCAATTACAAATTTGTAGAGGTGGACAAAAATGAATATCGGATATTTTAATGATGCAAAAAAAGAATACGTTATTACCGACCTTTTGGCACCCAAAAGACCTTGGTATAACTTTATTTGGAATGATAAATTTATTTCAGATTTTGACCAATTTGGTTTTGGCTTAAGCCTAGTGCGTGATAAAAACGATAAGCTTCGCGAATTTACCGCCAAGGGTGACAACCGCCATGTTTTTATCCGCGATAATATAACCGGTGAAAGCTATTCCGCCAACCGCAATTATAATGATCTTCCCTTTACCGTTCACGAAACCCACGTTGGTATGGGATATACAAAAATCATTTCAGAATATAACGGTCTGCTTTTTGAAATGACCATTTTTGTTCCCACTGAAGGAACTATGGAATGTTGGGAAGTAAAGCTTACCAATAAGACCGATAAAAATAAGTCTTTATCTGTTTACCCTTACGCTCATTTCTTTTCAACCATTACCTATTACATCGGCTATGTCAAGGGCGATTACTGCGACGCTTTAAACGGTGTTTTGGTTTCTGAAGAGGGTATGAACGAGCCGACCGACTATATTTACGAATTTTTGGCCAGTGAAGAAAAACCCGTGGCCTTTGAAGCGGCTGACAGATATTTTCTTGGCGTTTACGGCAATCTTACAAACCCACAGGGTCTTAAAAATAAAAAGCTTTTAAACCGTGGCTCTTGCTTTGATTTTGACAACGGTGTTGCTTTACAGTTTGACCTTGAGCTCAAGGCAGGCGAAGAAAAGGTTTACCGCTTTGGTATGGGCGCCGCAAACTCGGTTGAGGATGCCACCCGCCATAAAGCACTTTTAAACGAAGAAGTATTTAAGCAAAATCTTGAATACCAAAAGCAGCAAGCCGATATGTATAATGACAAAATCTGTGTTGATACAGGTGATGAAGAGATTGACCGCCGCGTTAACATCTGGCTTAAGCGCCAGTTAGAGCTTGGTAAAACCTGGACTCGCTTATGGTTCAGAGGCTCGCGCGATATGATGCAGGATATTTCGGCCTTTGTTGCAATGGATACGAAGGATGCGCGCGAAAAAATCGTTCATTCAATGCAGTTTATTATGCCAAACGGCAACTATATCCGCGGCTGGATGCCCATAACACTGACCGATGCACGCGATTGCTCTTCCTGGATGATTTCAACCGTTATTCAGTACATAAAAGAAACCAACGATTACACCATACTTGATGAAGTATGCCCCTATTATGAATCAGATGAAACCGGTACGGTATTAGACCATATGTTCAGGGCGGCTTCCTTCTTGCAGGACGGCGTTGGTGAAAAAGGCTTTACCCTTTGGGGCGGCTCTGACTGGAACGATTCTATCGACGCTTGCGGTATTTTAGGCAAGGGCGAAAGCTTATGGCTGGCTGAAGCCACCGTTAAATTCTGCGGTGAATTTGTCGAGCTTCTGAACCGTCTTGGTAAAGCCGAAGAAGCAACCGAAATTCAAAGAAAGATTGACGTTATGAAAAACGCCATCTTAACACACGGTTGGGACAAAGACCACTTTATTTACGGCTTTAACGATTACGGTGAAAGAGTCGGCTCATACGATACCGAACAGGGCCAAATGTACCTTAACCCTCAGACTTGGGCAATTCTTGCCGATATAGTAACAGGCGAAGAAGCCCAAAAGCTTATGGAATTTGTTGAAGATAATCTACAATGTGAATACGGTTATATTCAGCAGCTTCCAAGCTACAGCAAGGGCGACCCGCACGTTGGCAGAATGACATATTTCCAAAAGGGCTGTTATGAAAACGGCTCGGTTTATAACCACGGCTGTGCATTTAAGCTTGTTGCTGATTGTCATTTGGGCAACGGTAACGCCGCTTTAAAAACCTTTAAGAAAATGATGCCCGACAACCCCGATAATCATTACGACCATTCGGGTGTTGAGCCCTATGCATTCACAAATATGTTCTTAGGACCTGAAAACGAATTCCGCGCCGGCGAAACCGTACAGCATTGGGTTACCGGTACCTGCGGTTGGCTGTTTAAGGGTGTCGTTGAATATATGCTTGGTGTTCAGGCTGATTTTGACGGTCTTGCAATCCGCCCTGTTTTACCCGATGAATGGACAGACGTTAAGGTTCACCGCGTATTCAGAAATGCAACCTATGAAATCCGCATTTTAAACCGTACCCCCAACGGAAAGGCAGTTATCACCGTAGACGGTGAGGTTATTGACGGTGATACTCTCCCCGATTATAACGACGGTAAAGTACATAACGTTGAAGTGGTAATCGCATAATTTTAAAAGCTTGTCTTTTTGAAAGACAAGCTTTTTGTTTGTAAATTATAGTTTATCGAGCTGATAGGATTGTATAAACCCATGCCTTCCTCCGGGAGGAAGGTGGCAAAACCGCAGGTTTTGACGGAAGGAGAAAGCGATTAGAGATAAAAGCGTACTATATCTGCACTCTCCCTCAGTCTTTTTGCTTTGCAAAAATCCAGCTCCCTCCCAGCGGGAGCCAAAGATATATCAATTCAACGGAGCGACAAACCCCAATTTGCAAAATAATTAAATAAAAAATCATATTATCCTAAATTTAATCATAAATTACATTGTCCGCTTTCTTGACAAAAGGTGATATATATTATAAAATACTAATAGAAAATAATTTTGGGGGAATGATAAATGGCAATTCTCGTTACCGGTGGTGCCGGATATATCGGAAGTCATACCTGTATTGAAATGCAAAATGCAGGCTATGAGGTTATCGTTGTTGACAATCTTGACAATTCAAACAAAGAATCTCTTGCACGTGTTGAAAAAATCACAGGCAAGGCTGTAAAATTTTATGAAGAAGACGTTCGCAATAAGGAAGCCCTTCGTCAGATTTTTAAAGAAAATAAAATCGAAGCGGTTATCCACTTTGCAGGTCTTAAGGCTGTTGGCGAATCTGTTCGCGAGCCGATTATGTATTATGACAACAACCTTATAAGCACACTTGTTTTGCTTGAGGTTATGAACGAATTCGGCGTTAAGAAAATTGTTTTCTCTTCTTCGGCTACCGTTTACGGTGTTGCAACCGTTATGCCTTTAGTTGAAGGTATGCCGCTCGGCGCTATCAACCCCTATGGCAGAACAAAGCTCTTTATCGAAGAAATGCTTCGCGACCTTTATGTTGCTGATAAAGACTGGTGCATCGCACTTTTACGTTATTTTAATCCAATTGGCGCACACAAATCAGGTCTTATCGGTGAAGACCCCAAGGGTATTCCCAACAACCTAATGCCTTACATTTCACAGGTTGCAGTCGGCAAGCTTGAAAAGCTTCACGTTTTCGGTGACGATTATAAAACTGTTGACGGTACAGGTGTTCGTGACTATATCCACGTTGTTGACCTTGCAAACGGCCACGTTAAAGCGGTTAACTGGGCGCTTGAGAATACCGGCTGTGAAGCCTTCAATCTTGGTACAGGTAACGGCACAAGCGTTTTACAGCTTCGTGATGCTTTTGTTAAGGCAAATAACATTGACGTGCCTTACGTTATTGACCCCCGCCGTCCCGGTGACCCTGATGAGGTTTATGCGAATGCTGACAAGGCAAAGAACGTTCTTGGTTGGGAAGCTCAGCGCGGTATTTTAGAAATGTGCGAAGATACCTGGCGTTGGCAGTCAAACAATCCCAAGGGATATGAAAAATAATTAAATCAGCGGGCGAACACAGTTCGCCCCTACTTTTTATAATATATCGAATCAGTGTTCACTACACTGATTCGATACCATAATTATTCATTATTCATTTTTCGTCATTCATTTAATATCTCCGCCTGTGGCGCAGCTGGATAACGCAGCAGATTCCGATTCTGAAGAACGGGGGTTCGAATCCCTTCGGGCGGGCCAATTAAAGAAAGAATCTATCCGTAAGGATGGGTTCTTTCTTTAATTTTATATTATTCACGAAGGGATTCGAACAAGCCGTTAAAAACAACAGTCCGGGGTGACTGTTGTTTAGGCGCGGCAACGAGCAACGCGAGGCGATAGGCGCGGGCAGCGCCGGGACAAAATCCCTTCGGGTGGGCCAGAAAACGCGACTTGTTTCGACAAGTCGCTTTTTCAATGAAATTCGCCTTTCGGCGAGTGAAATAGCTTCGCTATGAAATACGCTTAAGCGTTTAATTCCCATTTGCACAAAAAATTTATATTGACCCATCTGTCACAGAAAGATATAATGCAATTTAAGGGGTGATTACCAATGAAAAACTATATTAAAATATTAGCTTTAACCATTGCAGCAACTACGCTTTTAACGGCTTGTGGTGGCAAAAACAAAAAAGAAACAAATACAGAGGGTGAAAATATGAATAAGACAAATAAAGTTACTATTGTTAATCCGCATATGTATTCCGCCTGGCCTTATATCGGTTTATCTGACGATAAATTGGTTTGTATTTACACGGTAGCCGACCAACACGTTGCTACAAAATCCGGCCTTTATATGAAATCTTCTTCAGACGGCGTTAATTGGTCTGACGGAGTTGAAATTTTCAAAGACAAAACCGGTGTTAAAGGCATTACCGGTATAGGCTATGATAACGACGGCAATATGCTTTTATGGTATAGAAGCGGCTCTCCCGCCGTAGCAACCACTACCTTTGAATTGTTTAAAATAGACGGCGACAACATTACCCTTGTTTCTAAACCTGATATAAATGTTGAAGGCGGACATATTGGTAATATTGTTCGCACACCAAACAACGAACTTTGGGCTTTTTACAACACTTATGGCGATTTTCGTTCGTGGGGTTATGTTAAAAGCGCGGACAACGGCTTAACCTGGGAACAGGTTGAAGTTGAAAAAGACATTTACAAGGCTGCCTGCCCTGCCGAGCTTGAATGTGCTTTTATCAGCGATGATAAGATTGTTGTTCTAGGCAGAAAAGACGCCGCCGATGCCACCGTTGCAATGTTCCAGCTAGAGTCATCCGACAATGGCAAAACCTGGGCGAAGAAATACACTAACATTTTTGATGCTTACGGCAGTTCACCAAGTGTTATTTTCGACCGTGAAACCGGTAAAATTTGCTTATATTATTTTGCGAGAGATTTTGGTGATTTAAGACAACGCATTGTTAATATTGATGATGTGTGGAATAATCCACTTAATTGGAGTAAGCCCGAAGTTATTACTACAGAATCGGCAAGCGGTGTAGACACAGGCAATGTTAAAACCACTTCTTATAACGATAATCATATCTGCGTCTATTATGCAGGAAATTCTACAACTACAGGGATATATGGCGTTATTTTAAATACAAAATAAAAATCCCCTAAAACGAAAAATGCCGTCCACTAATAGTGAACGGCGTTTTTCTGTATTATAAGGGGAGTCAAAAAACAGATAAAAAAGCACCCTTCCGTGTTTGATACAGAAACACGGAAAGATGCTGTAAAGGTATTATAACACCTTATGATACAAATTGCAAGAAAAATATTGCATAATTTAAAAAAATGTGCTATAATTTCCCCATAAAATTTAAGCCATTAACAGAAAAGAGGCAATTTTAAATGGCATACCCTAAAATTTTAACTATTCAGGACATTTCTTGCGTGGGCCAATGCTCGTTAACTGTTGCTTTGCCGATTATTTCGGCTTGCGGTGTTGAAACTTGTATTTTGCCGTCGGCAATTTTATCAACACATACTGCAGGCTTCAGCGGATTCACCTTCCGTGACTTGACCGACGATATGCCGGCTATACGCGACCATTGGGAAAAAGAAAACATAAAATTTGACGGTGTTTATACAGGTTATCTTGGCAGCACAAAGCAAATTGATTATGTTATTAATATTATTAAAACCCTTAATAAAGACGGCGCAAAGGCGATTGTTGACCCCGCAATGGCAGACAACGGCAAGCTTTACCCGTTATTTAATCAGGAATACGTCGAAGCTATGAAGGGGCTTTGTGCTATGGCTGATTACGTTGTTCCCAACATTACCGAAGCTTGCTTTTTAACCGATGTGGAATATAAAACCGAATATGACCGTGCTTATATTGATACCTTAATTGAAAAGCTTTTGGCTTTGGGTTGTAAAAGCGTTGTGCTCACAGGTGTTTCATACCGTAAGGGTTATACAGGTATTGTTGTGTTTGAAAACGGCGAATATAACTATTACGAGCACGAATTTTTACCTAACAGCTGTCACGGCACGGGCGATATTTATGCATCAGCCTTTACGGGTGCTTTGCTTCGCGGTAAAACTGCATTTGAAGCAGCAAAAATCGCAGCCGATTACACGGTTGAATGTATAAGAATTACTGCTGAAGAAGAAAATCATTGGTACGGTGCAAAATTTGAGCCTGCGCTTAAAACACTTATTGATATGCTTTAATTTTTTTAAAAAATTACCACAAAACGCTTGACTATTACGGCGTTTTGTGGTATTCTAATTTTTGCACTAATGCGGGTGTAGTTCAACGGCTAGAATCCCAGCCTTCCAAGCTGGTTGTGTGGGTTCGATTCCCATCACCCGCTCCAAAAAAGAAGTTGTACCTTTTAGGTATGACTTCTTTTTTTGTATAACAAAAATAAAAACCGCGGTATTCACCGCGGTTTTATTGTTTTATAATGAACGGATGGAATCAACAGGCTTTTTCTTTGCGGCATTATAAACCGGCAGGAAGGTTGCCACAACTGCGGTAAGAACTGCAATTGCAACAAGAATAAGGAAGGAAAGAATGCCGAACACAAAGAGAGAAGCGCCGATATATTTAACGGTTGTTGAATTAATAAGACCGCAAACCACAACACTTAATATGGTTGAAAGTGCGATACAAATTAACGTAATTGTAAACGATTCCGAGAAGAAGATTTTGAAAACGTCTGTACTGCGGGCACCGACTGCACGCAAAATTCCGATTTCACGTTTTTTGTTTGAAATTGAAACTGAAATAAAGTTTGAAAGCAGAAGTGCTGCAAACAATGCGAACACAAGACCCACATACAGGAAGGCTTTTGACAACGCGTCAACCATATCGTCAACCATTTGCAGATTACCGACAAAATCACTTGAAATGGTAAGACGTGTCGATTTTTCATCAAACTTTTTATTGCTGTAAATGCTCCAATATTCATTTACAACACCTTCATCATAGGTGAAGGGAATAATAACGTTTGAATAATATGCGTTTTCGGGTTCCATATAATCGGTTTCGGTGTCGCCGTAATATTCAACGTAATCCTTCTGAACGTCCCAAAGTCGGTTGAATTCATTGTCATTCAGAAGAATCATACCCTCGCCGCCATTCTGGCTTTTAAGGTTATAAAAAGTGCCGGTTACAGTTAATTCATACTGGTCACCAATTGCGGCTTGGTTTATGTCATCAAAGAATTTTACACCGACCTTAAGATTTATTTTGTCACGCTTCAAAGCGGCAAAAAGCTCGTTAAGCTTTGCAACCATTTGTTCATCGTTAAAGGCGGTGAAATCATCGGTCTTTTTGCTTTCGTTCCATTTGCGAATGCCTTTTTCAGATATCTGACCTGCCATTTCAATTACCTTGTAGTATTTGTCAACCAAGGGATAATCTTCATTCATTTCGGCATTTTCAATTAACGGACGGTAAGCATCGTTTACAAATTCGCTTAAAAGCTGGGGTGAAACAAAGGTCTGGTTATCGGCAGGCACAGTGTCACCCACAGAAGAATACAGCTTTTCATTTTTGTTAATATCAGCAATACGGACATATCTTGCATTTGAATATTCGGGATAGGTATATTTTCCGTTTTGCTTTGTGGCCGCCACCACGCGGGAATACTGCGCAATGCTTTCAAACCATACCTCGTTCATTTCTGCCAACTGCTCGGCGCGGTCAGCTGTGACAAACACAAGCAAATGCATACTGCTTCTGGTGTAGGAATAAAGCTTGTTTTGCAGGCTGTAATTATCCTCGGTTGCGGTTTTAAG
This sequence comes from Acutalibacteraceae bacterium, assembly GCA_045580625.1. Lineage (GTDB taxonomy): Bacteria > Bacillota > Clostridia > Oscillospirales > Acutalibacteraceae > UBA737. Next base: position 48,211 of record JAZNOE010000025.1, read on the forward strand.
CTCATCATATTCTGCAGGCACTTCGCCTGTTTCTAAAATACCCGTGATCTTATATACTTCACCCTGAAGATTTATGCTTTTACCGATTATCTGTGTGGGGTCGGCTAAATCAATAAGGTTTGAATTGCTGTCGGTTATCTGACATTCCATAAACATTTTTGCAAAGTAAGAGCTGATTACAATTTCGTTCTTATTTGTGGGGTATGCACCGTTTATTTTGCCGCGCAGGGAATTGTTTTCAGGCAAAACTGCAAAGGCGTAAATCTCATTTTGCCAATATTTTGAATTGTTTGTGCGCAGACTGAAGCTGCCGCCCGCCTGCACAGCACCAAAAGCATCCTTTCCAAGCCTTTGTGAAATTTCTGCAATTTCATCAGCGTTGAAGTTTGCCCGATCATAGCTGTCGTATTCGCCTTCTTTTTCACCGCGGACATAAAAGATGTTTTTAAGTGAATATTGCTTCTGAAGCTGAACGTTTGTAATGCTCATATCAGAAAGGGTTTCTTTAAAGGTTGACTCGCTGTCATAAAAATTAAGGGTAGATAAAAGACCCAGAAGCGTAAAGGCGACCGTGCAAAGAATAATTGTAAAAAAAAGACGTATCGGCTTTAAACGAAGGCTTGACACACCAATTTTAATTGCATGGCGGATAGGAAGCCTTGAACGTATAAAACGACTTTCTTCTTTGGTATATTCCTTATCTGTAAGTTTAGAAGCATCGGTGTCAATAAATACTTCCTTTTGTCCGTCATCATTTATGCGGTTGGCCTTTTTAAAGTTCTTGATGTCATTTTCATCATTTGCAATGATAACGTCTTTTTTGGATTTTTTAAGAAAGGCTTTAATTTTTTCAAAGTCACTATCACTTAAATCACTACCGTTTTTAATGCAAAGCACGTCACCGACTGTGTTTATGTTTTCACTGACAGTCTGATTTGAAAGGGTGCCCTTTGAAATGTCAGAAATGACCTTGCCATCCTTAAGCTCAATGATGCGGTCGCCGTATTGTTCGGCAAATTCACGGTCGTGCGAAACAACAATGACAAGCTTTTTTTGAGAAAGTTTTTTAAGGGTGTCAAACACCTGCTTGCCAGTATTTGAATCAAGCGCGCCCGTCGGCTCGTCTGCCATAATAATTTCGGGTGATTTTATAAGCGCGCGGGCAATGGCAATACGTTGCTTCTGACCGCCCGACAATGTGTTAGGCTTACGCTTGGCATAGCCTTGAAGATCAACCTCCTCAAGCAAGGCCTGAATAGCCTTTTTATCCTTAGGCTTGCCCTGAAGTTCAAGGGCTAAAGCGATATTATCCTCAACCGAAAATTCGTTAAGAATGTTATATTCCTGAAAAATAAAGCCTATAAAGGTGTTGCGGTAGCTGTCAAAATCACTTTGTGAAAAGTCCTTACTGCTGCGACCTTTTACAATTATTTCACCGCCTGTTGGTGAATCGAGACCGCCGCAAACGTTTAAAAGGGTGGACTTACCGCTGCCGCTTTTACCCAAAAGAAAGACCATTCCCTTTTCAGGGAATTGAAGGGTTACACCGTCAAGCGCGTGTACGTCGGCGCCCTTTCGGGTTTTATAAATTTTTGTTAAGTTTACAACCTTTAGCATATATTTCAGCTCCTTTTTAGGTTTATTGTTAAAATTATAACATATCTTTAAAAATGTCACAATAAATGTGACACAATTGTAATAAATGTGTGTTTAGAAATTATAGTTTATCAGTGACACATTGATATATCGCGTAGGGAACAACCTATGTGTTGTTCTGTTTTTTATCGAATTAATATTGCAGGGAATGGATTTATCCATTCCGCAAAAACGGCATTATAAAACGGAACGGATTAATCCGTTCCCTACAAATTTCAAATAAACTCCCCGACAAACTATAATTTTAAAAAATTAATCCCGCGGTGGGAACACCGCGGGAAAGCTTTATTTCATTTCAACTATATTGTCGTTTGACTTAATTATAACCTTTTCAGGATAAACGCCTCGCAAGGAATTAAGCGGGTAAGCTCGGCTTTTTTTACCGATAACCGTACCGGGGTTTAAAACACAGCCACAGCCAATATCTGCTCCGTCACCTAAAATCGCGCCCATTTTGCGAAGCCCCGTTTCGAAATTTTCATCTCCGCGCACCGTAATATTCGAGCCGTCACCCTTGAAGTTAGAGCATATCGCCCCCGCACCGAGATGAGCTTTATCGCCCAAAACCGAATCGCCAACATAATTATAATGCGGCACCTGGGCACCGTCACATAAAACACAGTTTTTAAGCTCGGTTGAATTGCCGATTACACAGCCTTCACCGATTATAACACTTCCTCTTATATATGCGCCGGGGCGGATTTCGGTATTCGCACCGATTATTGCAGGTCCTTCAACATGAGCAGTAGGTGCAATCTTCACGTTTTCACCCATAAGAATATCTTTATCCATTAAAAAATATTCCGGAACACCCGATTTTATAACCTCGGCAATATATTTTTTAATTTCCGGAAGTGCTTCCCAAGGGTATTCAAACCTTTCTAAAAAAGGCTTAATATATTGATTGTTTGTCGAAATTAAATCGACGGTTTTAACGTACTTATTCAACTAAAAATCCCCTTTCTTCAACCGTCTTAGCAATCATTTGGGCATATTCAACACATTTTTCATCACTTTCGGCTTCTATCATTATTCTTATAACCGGCTCGGTACCGCTTTGACGCAAAAGCACCCTGCCGTTGCCATTTATAAGTGTATCTACCTCTTTTACCTTTTCCAAAACTTCGCTATCGTTTACGGTTGTGCTCTTATCCTTAACACGCAGATTTTTAACATACTGTGGGTAAAGCGTAACGTTTTCACAAAGCTTGGCAATTGACTGCTTGCTGTCACAAATTTCTTCAAGCAGCATAATTGCGGTAAGAATTCCGTCACCTGTGGTGGCATATTTTTTAATTATAATATGACCCGACTGTTCGCCGCCCAGTGAATAATCGTTATTTTGCATGCTTTCATACACAAAGCGGTCACCAACGGCAGTTTGCACACATTTAAGCCCCGCCTTTTCAAGCGATTTGAAAAAGCCGCTGTTTGACATAACTGTGGCAACGACCGTGTCATCATTTAACATTCCGCGCGCCTTTAAACGCTTGGCTAAAATATACATAATTGCATCGCCGTCAACCACGTTGCCGTTATGGTCAACCGCAAGACAACGGTCAGCGTCACCGTCAAAGGCAAAGCCGACGTCTAAATGATTTTCTTTAACTAAACGGCAAAGCTTTTCCATTTTGGTTGAACCGCAGTCTAAATTTACGTTAAGACCGTCCGGCTCGTCACCGATAACGTAAAGCTGTGCGCCTAGAGCACCAAAAACAGAGGCTGCAATATTCCACGAAGCACCATTTGCAGAGTCTATACCGATTTTCAAATTCTTGTAAGAATTTGATGCAAGGGATATAAGATAACCAACGTAACGGTTACGACCCGAAACGTAGTCTACAATACAACCAATTTTTTCTTTTACCGCAAGGGGCAGGTCACCGTCACTTATACCCAAAGCGGAAAGGTCACCATCGATATAAGCTTCGATATAAGCGGTGGTCTGGTCATCAAGCTTTTCGCCGAAGCGGTTAATGACTTTAATGCCATTATCATAAAACGGGTTGTGTGATGCGGTTATCATAATACCACAGTCAAACCCGTCAAGGCGGGTAACATAGGAAACACTCGGGGTTGTGGTAACGTGAAGCATATAAGCATCAGCCCCCGAAGCGGTTATACCTGCCGCAATTGAATATTCAAGCATATAGCTCGAACGACGGGTGTCCTTACCTATAACTATGCGCGGGCGATAGCCTTTTTTCTGACAGCCCGAAAGGGTTGATGAATAAAACCAACCCAAAAAGCGGCCCACCTTATAGGCCTGAAGCGAAGTAAGCCCTACGTTTGCCTCACCGCGAAAACCGTCGGTGCCGAAATATTTGTTTTTTGCTTTGACCTCGGTTTTAATTTCTACCGCATCACGCAAAAGCTCATCAGCGGTAACACCGAAGAAATCACACAGCATTAAAATTTTATCAATTTGCGGTATTGCTTCCCCAATTTCCCATTTAGAAATTGATTGGCGCGATACCGAAATTTCTTCAGCCAAGGCTTCTTGTGAAATACCCTTTAAGGTGCGCATTTGTGTTATTTTTTGTCCAATTGTCATAATAAATACCTCATTTATTTTATACGCCAAAATAACGCTTTATATTCATAATACCAAATTGTTTCACACACCGCAACCAACCAAACATTGAATTTTTTGCAACCATAAGTTGCGAGGAGTGTTGTTTTTTTGAGAAAAAGTTTAAAAATGTTGTTTATAGCATTTATTATTTGCAAATTACAATTGGCGAATAAATTGTATTTTCTCGTTGAAGATAAATTCATAATTATAAGATAATTAAATTATCCCCTACATAAAGATAACAATTCTACCGAGCGATAAGCATTATTTGAACATCAAATTCAAAAGCGTTAGAATCATTGATTCTAACGCTTTTAGTCTAATTATTCATAATCAACAACGTCAACCCAGGAAAGCAAAAATTCACGTTCTTCGGGTCTACCCTTTACCGACTGTGAAGCGGCAACAATGGGTAACCATTTCTGAATATACTGACGGGCGGTATCGCTCTTTTTGCAAAAGATTTCCATATACTTTTTAGCGACGTCTTCTCTGCCTTCAAGACAGAAAAGAAGATAAGTTCTTGCAACGTCAGCAGAAGCATTACCCTGGGTGGCGTGTGCCCAGTCGATTATATAAGCCTTACCGTCATTAGTAATAATAACGTTTGAAGGGTCGAAATCACCGTGGCAAACCTTATTGTGCTTAGGCATACCGGCCAGACGGGTGTGCAACTCGTAACGGGTGGTAGCATCTAAATCTGTTTCATCAATTTTGCGGTTCATCTTATCCTTAAGCTTTGTAAGCAGAGTCGATTTTTGCGCATGGATAAGCATCTGAACGTCAACAAACTGTTCAAGATATTTATCAAAATTATCATTGTCTTCTGCCATAAGCTCGGCCAATGACTTGCCTTCAATAAATTCTTCCACAATAGCCCATTTGCCATCAACCTTGGTTACTTCAAGAATTTTAGGGATATTTAGCACGGTTTCTTCGATTCTTGCCTGATTAAGCGCTTCATTCAAAATGCCCGCTTTAGAATAGTTTTCATCAAAAACCTTAATACATTTATCACCATCGCGATAAACAACCTTGCCTAGTCTTTTTGCAATAATTTCCATAAAACACACTCCTTAAATATCCTTATGCTCGCCGTAATAAGCGTTAAGATACATCTGCTTAATTTCACTCATTAAGGGGTAACGAGGGTTAGCGCCTGTGCACTGGTCGTCAAAAGCCTGTTCAACCATTTCGTCCAAACGGTCAAGGAAGTCTTTTTCATCAATGCCGTAATCCTTAATGGTTTCCTTAATTCCAACAATTGCTTTAAGGTCGTTAATAGCCTTGATAAGGTTTTCAAGCTTTTCTTCATCAGTCTTACCGCCAAGGCCAAGATAATCGGCAATTTCAGCATAGCGTGCAAGTGTATGCGGGAGGTCATATTGTGAGAAGGTACCCATTTTAACGGGTGCTTCACAAGCATTAAAGCGAATGACTTCTTCTATCATAAGCGCATTAGCAACACCGTGGGGCAAATGATGGAAGGCGCCAAGCTTGTGCGCCATTGAATGACAAACGCCTAAGAATGCATTCGCAAAAGCCATACCTGCCATTGTTGCGGCATTTGCCATTTTTTCGCGTGCTTCAATATCGGTCTGACCGTTTTCATAAGCGCGGGGCAAATATTTAAAGATATTTTTAAGTGCCTGCAGTGCAAGACCGTCGGTATAGTCGGTTGCAAGCATTGCGGCATAAGCTTCAACTGCGTGGGTTACAGCGTCGATACCCGAAGCCGCGGTTAAGCCTTTAGGGGCAGACATATGGAAGTCTGTATCAATAATTGCCATATTAGGTAGTAATTCATAGTCAGCCAAGGGATATTTAACACCTGTTTTTTCATCAGTAATAACCGCAAAGGGTGTAACTTCAGAGCCGGTACCTGCCGAAGTAGGAACTGCAATAAAGTAAGCCTTTTCGCCCATCTTAGGGAAGGTGAAAACGCGCTTACGTATATCAATAAAGCGCATTGCCATATCCATAAAATCAGCTTCGGGATGTTAATAAAGCACCCACATAATTTTAGCCGCGTCCATTGCGGAGCCGCCGCCGAGAGCAATAATTGTGTCGGGCTTGAAGGCCGCCATCTGCTTTGCGCCCTCAGTCGCATTTTTAAGGGTGGGGTCAGGCTGAACGTCAAAGAAGGTTGTGTATGCAATGCCCATTTCATCAAGCTTGTCGGTAATGGGCTTTGTGTAACCGTTTTCATAAAGGAAGGTATCGGTTACGATGAATGCTTTTTTAGCGCCACGAACACTGCGAAGCTCATCCAAAGCAACAGGCAAGCAGCCTTTCTTTATATAAACCTTTTCAGGAGCGCGGAACCAAAGCATATTTTCCCTTCTTTCTGCAACAGTTTTAATATTTAAAAGATGCTTAACACCTACGTTGTCGGACACAGAGTTGCCGCCCCAGGAGCCGCAACCGAGTGTAAGCGACGGTGCAAGCTTAAAGTTGTAAAGGTCACCTATACCACCGTGTGAAGACGGAGTGTTAACTAAAATACGGCAGGTCTTCATACGAGCTGCAAATTCGTTAAGCTTTTCGGTTTCGGTAATTTCATTAAGATAAATGCTTGAAGTATGACCAAAGCCGCCGTCTTCAACCAATTTTTCAGCCTTATTAAGCGCATCACCGAAATCCTTTGCCTTATACATTGCAAGTACGGGACTTAATTTTTCGTGCGCAAATTCTTCACTTAATTCAACGCTTTCAACTTCACCAATAAGTATCTTGGTTTTTGCAGGAACGCTTACACCAGAAAGCTCGGCAATTTTAACAGCAGTCTGACCAACGATTTTAGCGTTTAATGCGCCGTTTATAATAATTGTCTTGCGCACCTTTTCGGTTTCTTCGGCGGTGAGGAAATAACAACCGCGGGTTGCAAATTCGGTCTTTACCGCATCATAAATGCTTTCCATTACAATTACCGACTGTTCAGAAGCACAGATCATACCGTTATCAAAGGTTTTTGAATGAATGATAGAGTTTACCGCCAACAAAATATCAGCGCTGTCATCAATAATTGCAGGGGTGTTACCTGCGCCAACGCCCAAAGCGGGCTTGCCGCTTGAATAAGCCGCCTTAACCATACCGGGACCGCCCGTTGCAAGAATTATATCGGCTTCCTTCATAACAGTGTTTGTCATTTCAAGGCTTGGAACGTCTATCCAGTCGATAATGCCTTCGGGAGCACCTGCCTCAACAGCAGCCTCAAGCACTAATTTAGCCGCGGCAATTGTGCTGTTCTTTGCGCGGGGATGAGGAGAAATAATAATGGCGTTTCTTGTCTTTAAGGCAATAAGACATTTAAAAATTGCGGTTGAAGTGGGGTTTGTGGTCGGAATAACCGCAGCTATAACACCGATAGGCTCGGCTATTTTCTTAATACCGAACGCTTTATCCTCTTCAATAACACCGCAGGTTTTTGTATTTTTATAAGCATTGTAAATATATTCAGAAGCATAGTTATTTTTAATAACCTTATCCTCAACAACGCCCATACCTGTTTCCTCTACTGCCATTTTAGCAAGGGGTATTCTTGCCTTATTTGCGGCAGAAGCGGCAGCCAGGAAGATTTTATCTACCTGTTCCTGCGAAAAGGTTGCAAATTCTTTTTGTGCCAAGCGTGTGCGGTCAATTGCCTGCTCGAGCTTTTCCACACTGTCGACAACTAAATATTTTTGTGTTTCCATTTTTATCCTCCAAATTAAGAATAATTTCAAACTTTGTTATTATTTTAACGATTTTCTTCATTTTTGAGAATTCTTAAAATGTTTCAAAGGGTTATCAATTTTGATAACCCCCTATTTTTAAAAAACCGCCCACTCAATGGGCGGCAAAAAATTACAAATATTTCCTTTTAGAATTGCTTAAGCATTCAATGAATTTTTTATCAAGGTCATTTAATTTATAGCCTCTTTTATAAATCAAGATATCCTTATATATCTTTTTATTGTCAACGCATTTCTTTTGCACAAGGTCATATCTGTCAAGCAGCTCCTGCGGGACGGGTGACACCCACATAAAGGTATTTTTGTTGCGGTTTAAAAGCTCAAACTGACTTGCGCGTTCAAAAATAAAAATACGTCTTTCAATATTGTCGGGCAATTCTTCCTTAACAACCTTTGACTGCGGCATTGACGGCACGTATGGGTCGGCGTGGGCAATTTCAATATAGTCTGTCAAATCGTTAAAGGTTATTTTATCCTTTAAAGCAAGTGGGCTTTCGCGGCTCATTATAAGAGAATAGGTAAAATCGGTCACATTTTCAAATATGAGACCTTTTTCTTCAAGCAATGCCTTAAAATATTTATCATAGTTTTCGGCATAACGTATGATTCCTAAACGGTAATCGTGATTTTCAAGGTTATTAATGGTGCGCTGTGAGTTGGTTTCCTTATAAAAAATCTCGGCGGCATCATTTGTAAGACATTGCGAAAATTCGGCAAACGCGTCCGAAATATAGCAAGCACGCGGCACCGAAATTGAAAAACGTTGTTTTTTAGGCGCACCGTCCTTATAAAAACGCTCAACCTGATTTATCTGCGCCAGAATGACCTTAGCATAGTTCATAAATTCTTCACCCTCGGGGGTAAGCTCCATTCCCTTTTGGGTGCGTTCAAAAATTGTTATCCCAAGGTCAGCCTCTAATTCCTTAATTGAACGGCTGATATTAGGCACCGCAATAAGTAATTTTTCACTTGCTTTACTGAGTGACCCCGCCTTTGCAACCTCCAAAGCATATTTCATATGCAAAATATTCAAAAAATACCACCTGCCAAAGCCATTTTATACATTATTATAATTATAACACAAAACATTGAAATAATCAAATATAGGTTATTTTTCTTCCAAATTATAATATTTATTGAAAATTATGTAAAAAAGGTATATAATAAGGATAATCTATCAAAAACAGGTGAAAAAATGTCAAAACGGAACCGACTTAATTATATAATTTCCGCGGCCCTTATTGCCGCCGCCTATGCATCACTCACTTTTTTAAGTAGCGTTTTCGGGCTGGCATTCGGGCCAATTCAGCTTCGGCTTTCAGAGGTGCTGACCATTTTGCCTATCTTTACCCCGGCGGCAATTCCCGGGCTTACGATAGGCTGCCTTATTTCAAACATTGGCTCGTTCAATGCGCTTGATATGGTGTTTGGCACACTTGCAACCCTTGCCGCCGCTTTTTTGACCTATTATCTGCGGGGCATTAAGCTTAAAGGCGTTCCTTTTTTGGCAATGCTTCCGCCCGTAATTATCAATGCTGTGGTAATTGGGTTTGAAATTGCAATTTTCTTTATGCCCGACGCCTCTTTTATATGGGCATTTTTGATATCGGCAGCCCAAATAGGCATAAGCCAATTTATAGTTTGTGTGATTTTTGGTGTTCCGTTTTATCTCGCATTCAACAAATACAACATTTTTGAAAAATTAAACGTCAAAAAATAAAGACTTTTAAAGGTATGATCTTATGCTAAAATTTTTTACAAAATTCAGAAAAACCGTAATGCTGACAGTTAAAGCATTAATTATTTGCGCTGTTACCTTTTCATTTATTGAAACCTGGGTTATACATTACACCACCGCGCTTTTCAGCAAAAACGGTAACTATCTTGTTATCTTCTCATTTGTTTTTATGATGATATTGTTCGGCTCGCTTTTCAGCGCGTTTAAAATTGGTATTTACCGTTTGTCGGAAATTATTTACAGCTTTGCGCTGTCGGTTGTTGTGACAAACTTTTTAATGTATCTTGAATTGTGCCTTATTGCACGTGAAATGATTAACCCGCTTCATTTAATATTAAGCGTTGTTTTTCAGGTTGTATTAAGCACTTTGGGCGCTATTTGTGCTAATACAATATATTTTAAGCTTTATCCCCCAAAAGAACTTCTGGCAATTTTCGGCGATGACCAGTCGGGCTTCCGCCTTATAACACGTATGAATCTTATACGCCACCGTTTCAAGATTATGCGCGGCGTTAACGCAAACGTTGAAAGTGTTGAAAAAATAAAAATGCTTATCGACAAATACGAAGGCGTGCTTATCTGCGATATTGATAAAAACCTTGAAAATCAACTTTATTCTTATTGTTATTCAAAACAAAAGCGCATTTACCTTTTGCCCTCTGTTACCGATATTCTCATAAGTAAAAGCCACGAAATTCAAATTGGTGACACAGTGGTTATTATGGGCAAAAACTTGGGTTTAAGCCCCGAACAACGCTTTATTAAGCGTGCGCTTGACCTTGTGGTTTCGGGCATTATGCTTATTTTCGCATCCCCCTTTATGCTTGGCACCGCGCTTGCTATTAAGCTTTATGACGGCGGCAGTATTTTATATAAGCAGGAACGTCTGACCTTAGATGGCAAGCGTTTTTACGTTTATAAATTCCGCAGTATGATAGAAAATGCCGAAGGCAAAAGCGGTGCTGTTTTGGCCGCTAAATCTGACAGCCGTATTACCCCGGTTGGCAAAGTTATCCGCGCCTGCCGTTTGGATGAACTCCCCCAGCTTATCAACGTATTAAAGGGTGATATGTCACTTGTCGGCCCCCGACCCGAACGTCCCGAAATTGCCGAACAGTATTATGAAACCTTGCCCGAATTTGCATACCGCCTTAAAACAAAGGCGGGGCTTACGGGTTATGCACAGCTTTACGGTAAATATAACACCACCCCCGCGGACAAGCTTAAGATGGACCTAATCTATATTGAAAGCTATTCTATCTGGCTTGACATAAAGCTACTCATTCTTACCTTTAAAATTTTGTTTATGAAGGAAAGCACCGAAGGTGTAGACCAGAATAAAAAAACAGCTGAAAAGTAAAATAAAAAACCTTGTAAGGAATTTTCCTTGCAAGGTTTTTATTATATTATAAATTTGGGATTGTCGATGACGCGAGGTAAGAGGTAATAGTGATGAGGTTAGGTGTCGCTCCGTGACGGATGTAAATAATCTGTAATTTAATTGATATTACCCGTAGGGGCGATTCACGAATCGCCCGTTGCGATTAACTATTTTTTTCGGACAATTCGTGAATTGTCCCTACGATGTGCCGCCA
>JAZNOE010000026.1:0-41163 GCA_045580625.1 Acutalibacteraceae bacterium
AGTTCTGCACCTTCAAACACTTCACCGTCATAATTTAGCTTACAGCCAGAGAAGGTAGCACAACCAACCTTTGTTTCGCCGCCGTTTTGCTTAATTTTAGCAATAATTTCATTTGCCTTATTTCCAAAAAGTCCGGCAAAAACCATCTTCAATCCGATAATTACAATAATGGCAGGAACAAGAAGTTTCCACAACATCGAAAAGCTCAAAATATCTTGGCAGCACAATAACAGGAATACACCAACTGCTATACCAATAATGTTGCCTGTCTTTTCGCGCTCTGTAAATAATCCAATGGCACACGGCACGATAATAAACAGTGTCCACCAACCGTCAAAGAAGATATTAATATCCATAATGTTAAATACATTCAGAGCCAACACCACGCCTGCGGCAATCAATACAATTCCCCACAAAATACTGCTAACTTTTTTCATTGTTTTTCCTCTTTTCCTATTAATAAAAAAGTGCGCAGCCAAAGCTACGCACCAAAAAACGTAGCCTGATCTGTTGCGACACAGTTCACTCCAAACAGGAAATGATATCAAGGCATACATTTTTACCAATAGTATGCCTGTTCAGAGTAATATTAAACTGTGTCGCATCTGGTATTATATCACAAACTGTCAAAAAAATAAAGAGATTTTGGCAAATTTACAAAATATATATTTCCAATCATGTTGCATCTGTTGATAAATAACTGAATTTGTGTTAGAATAACAACAGAAAGCGCAATTAATAGGGTTGGGAAGATTAATGTCTCGAGATTAATTAAGTCCGAGACAAAAACCTACAGAAAAGCTCTATATAAAGTAGATAAAAAACTTACCAAAGATTAAATAATACCAGTTTTGTTTGATATTATCTCAATTAGGTGTTATTTTGACTTTCGACAAAGATTGACAATCCCCTTGGAATATGTTATCATAGTAATATTAAATGTGGTACTTTAAACTAGGGGGTGGGCGCTATTTCTTCATACAAAAAGCAATTTGTAACTGCGGCAAAAAATCTTACTTCTGATGAAATGCGGTTACTAGAAGTAAACCAAGAAATAGAAGCACTCCAGAAAAGAAAGAAAGAACTTGAAACAAAAGTTGAAAATGACCGCCAGAACAAGTGTCAAACAGGGGTGCTGTACTATTCTGAAAGCAGACGCAATTGTTTGTTGAGTAAGGCTAAGGAATTACACTATCCCGAAGAAACACTTGCAAGATTACAATCCATTAATGAAGATCAATGGAATCCTAGTTATGTCGAAAATGATACCATTGACGATTTTGAAGCTATAGAAAAATATGTAAAAGAGAAAACGCCTGCCTGGGAAAAATCGCCAGTAGCCAAGTTCGGGAAGTGGATTAACGGTAGCAAGCAGGAGTAATTTATGTATATTAATGTTATTTATCCTAGAAAATTTCATTCTTTTTCGGTAAAGAGAAAAAGTATTCGCTTTTTCTCGAAAACGGCGTATATTTTCAGAAACAATGTATTTATTCACCCCGAATTAGATAGCGTATTCTCTTTAAATAAGAACAGAATTCACATTCATATACCAGATGACAATCATATGCTTCAAAATATTACAAGAGATTATTTAAGTACTATTTTTGGTGATACAGCAATTGGGCTTAGAGGGCTAAATGAGGAACATTCTAAGATGTTTGAATCCTTGAATTATTTTAAGATTTAAGGAGGTTTGTATGGAAAAGCAAGCAGAAAGAAAAGTTTTTGAGATTGTAGAAGTAGTGATTCTATCTACATTGTTGGTTGTTAGGCTATTTAGCAATTCGGAAGAGAATAATTGGATCAATTTGTTGAATTTTATTGGTCTTATTGTTGCGTTTACATCATTGTATATGAGTATTCGAATGGAGTGCTCGGTTTATAAAAAATTTGATATTATCACAGGGGCTTTTGTGCTAATTTTAATTGCTCTAACAATAGTTTTATCGTTTATTTTAACGGGCTTTATTTCGTTAAACACTAAATGGAATGACATTATCCTGATAATTACCCTGTTAATATCTCTGCCAACTAAACTATATTGCAATATAATCGGCGATATTATCAAAGATTAATATGAGGAGGAAAAATATGAATTACAAAGAAATTCTTGACGAGTTTTTATCCACATGTTCAGGTAAGGTGCAAAATGTCTTTTTTAAAATTTATTTAATAATCGAATCATTAGATGAATCAGAACAGTTGCCAGCGTTTATTTACGTTTGCAATAATGTTTTTAGTATCGATAGTGATTATTCTAAAAGAGTTGACAAGGATTATTATACCGAAGAGCAGGCAAGTCTTGCACATAGAAAGATCAGCAAGAAATTTATTCCATTGTTGGATGCTCTAATAGAAGAAAGTGCTAAAAATACTGTTGATTCTACAGAATTTTATTCGCGGGTGTGGTCGTTAATTCAATCATCGATTTTTAAAACAAAGCGCGAACGTGCTCTCGCGATTTTTCGAGTTGCTAATCACGACCTGATTCCATATCGAAATGTTGGTATGGGATTATCAATGGAGGATGAGCAATTTAATGCCATTATAGAGTCGTTAAAAGACACAGTTATTAGTGACACTGAGTATATTTTAAAATTAAATTACGACCAAAAAACTCAACGAGCTTCTCTTTTAGTTGACAAATTATTAGCTTTAAAAACAAACGATGAGAAAGTTGTATATATGTCAATGATAATCAGTGCGTTAGAGAATAATATCAAGGAAAAAATTAATGAGGCGATAGAAAGAATCTGAGCAATAACTTTTGTTAACTTACATATTTCAAAATAGACACCCCCGTTTTTGTATGTTTACAGAGATGGAGGTGTCAATCTATTTTACAGTATATTAATATTCGATTTTCCTTGATTTCAAGCGGTTTGTCAGCTGCTCCGCCTTTGCCATTCCACTTCGTTTGCTGTGCTTCACCAAACCGCTGATAATGCACAATTTCTCGCTGACGCAGGAATTTAAGCGGTTCTAAAATATCGGGATCATCGATAAGACGTATCAAGTTGTCATAGGTCACCCTTGCTTTTTGTTCAGCCGCTAAGTCTTCGTGTAAATCGGCTAAAACGTCACCCTTGGACTGTATATATTCAGCCCGCCAAGGAAGACCTGCCGCAGCTTGCGGATAAACCGATGCGGTGTGGTCAACAAAATATTTGTCAAAACCGCTTTGCTTAATTTCTTCAGGGGTCAAATCACGGGTTAATTGATGCACCATTGCACACACCATTTCAAGGTGGGCAAGCTCTTCTGTACCCACGTCGGTTAAAATACCCTTAACCTCATTAAACGGCTGACCGTAACGCTGGGTAAGATAGCGCATTGATGCACCGAGCTCTCCATCGGGGCCGCCATAGTGTTTTTGGTTATATTTTATTTTATAATGTTATAATAACACGCTTTGTGTCGAATTGCAATACTTTTTTGTAAATTTTGGGAAAAATATTTCCATTTATTACAGATGAACAATATTTTGTGATAATATAAAAACACCGCCTGCTCAATTAAGAACAGGCGGTGTTTACAATTTTATTCTTTAACTTCCGGAAGACCTGCAAGTGACGTCAAAATCGAATAAATAAACGCAACAGCCGATGCCGACAAAACCATCGGCCAGTCAACATCACTTATCAGCGCACCGACCGTAACCAAGGATGCGGCGGTCTGCGCGAAGGTTTTAACTGCGCGTACACCTGCGGCCTTTAACCATTTAATTGCTTTCTTCTGTTTTTTAAACCATTCAAAAAATTTCTTCATTTTTATTTCACTCCTAATAATTTTTGCCAGCTATCAGGTCCGACACAGCCGTCAGCATTAAGACCCTCAAGCTTCTGCCAATTAATTACAGCCGAGCGGGTGTCATTACCAAACTTTCCGTCAACCGTTACACCGACAGCACGCTGAATAATTTTCGTAAGGTTTTTATACTTATATGTGGCGCGCTTTTTACAAACCGCCTTTCTGGCAACCGCAAGACATTCGCCGCCCCATCTTCCGTCAGCACCGAATTTCGGGAACTTAAATCCGTCAGCAATGGCGGCAAGCTGCCATTCTTTAATTTTGTTCGGCTTTTCGGTTTCAAAAACCTTACTTCCTTCAAGATAAGGTGCAGGGTCAACGTAACAACCACCAACGTTCACATCAAAATGAAGATGCGCGCCGGTAACGTTACCTGTAGCCCCCATAAACCCAATAACCTGTCCCTTAAACACCTTGTCCCCTGCTTTAACGGTGCGGCTTCCTTTTTTCATATGTAAATAACGTGTGTAATTACCATTGCCGTGGTCTATCTGCACGTATTCGCCCGCACTGACAGAATATTTTGAAATTTTAACCACACCGTCTGCAAAAGCAATTATGTAATCAAGGGTTGAACCCTCACCGACCAAATCAATACCGTTATGCATTTGCTGTTTGCCCCAAATGGTACGCATACCGAAAGGGCTTGTCACCTTATGCCCGCCCTTTTTTAGAACGGGGTTTTTATAATTTGCCATTTTATTTTCCTCCTTAAGTAATAACTTCCCAAGTCATTACTTCTTTATTAATTTTATCAATGAAGGAATTACCCCTCAATGCTTTATAAGCTTTGTATAGTGCGATAAAGTTTTCTAACTCATACTGCCGTATTTTACCACTTGTTTTATTATGGTAATAAGTGCGCATCATTTCTGTACGAAGTAGACACTTAATGCCGTGAAGTATTAAGATGATAAACGGCAGTATGATTGTTATAACAGTTACAGCGTCTATAATAATGAGACGAATAAATTCATAGGTTGCCATTATGTTGTCACCTCTTTCTTACTTAAAATAACAATAGTGTCAAAAGCATTTGAACCCGTGTTTTCTTCAAAACTTTCTGTTAAATTTTGAATAGGTATTCTTGATTTTGCATTTTCATTTATACCATTTCGCCAACAAGGGTCGCTACTATCTTGTACCAATAATTCACCTGTTGGATATATGCCTGTGATAGCAACTGCGTGAGCTGTGCCAGAAGATGTAGCGGAACTAAATGTATGTGTTACGGCATATTTACCTTCTGCAAGGGCATCATAAAGTGTTTTTAGTTTATTGGCATCTAAAGGTGTGCTGATTAATTCATAATTCATTCCTAATTTATCGTATAAATCGCACATATAATCACTACCCATTGATGGATAATACTTTGTTGTATCAATACCGTTAATAGTGCATATATCAATGAAGTCACGTGCATCATCAACATTAATGTTATTAAGTGAACAATAAACACCCATTACACTCATAAGTAGACAACCATCTTCAAAATTCCTGTCCTTATCCCCGCCATTACCTATCAAAACATTTCGCCAACGAAGGTCACCTTGATTTAAAAAAGACAATGCTTTATTTGAGCAAGGTTTGAAAGTAACGCCTTCCCAAAACTTTGTTGAATGAAGTTGTTCTGAAGTTGCATTTGTACCAAAAGTACAATTAGTTAATTTATCCCAATCATAAGTTGCGCGACAATTAATAAATGCACCTGCGCCAATGCTTGTGGTAACATTTGGTGCAACAATGTTTTCAATTGTTCTCAAATTACTGCAACCCCAAAATGCACCTTCTTTGATTTCTTGCACAGGGTTATCTATTTCAATTTCCTTTAACTTATTGTCTTGTGCAAAAGCATTTTTGCCAATAGCCGTAACACTACCTATATCGACATATTCTAATTGAGAACAACCCCAAAACGAGTAACTACCCATTCCGGTTAATTTAGGAAATAACATTTTTTTAATTTTAGTATTGTTAAAACAATAACTTTGAATTTGTAAAATGTTTTCCGTATTTTCAACTTCTTCAAGGTTGTATGCACGATATGCAAAGCCATTTGGTAATGCAGCCCAAGTATCAGGCAAGGTTATTTTTCTTATCCTTTGGTTGTATGCAAATGCGGCAGTACGTGAAATTGTTGTGGTAATACCATTAACTGTCGAAGGAATAATTAACTCTTCGGGTAATTCGTGGTTTTTACTTCCAGCGACACCTACACCCATATCACTTATTGCGTAAGGGCAGTTGTCGGCAGTAATTTTAGATGCATCTTCATCATCTAATTTAAGGTCAAAAGCACCTCTATATTCGGGTTTTAATGCCAATAAACCATCGGCGCTTATTTCAAAATATTGTTCGTGTGTTCGTGTGGCAATTTCGCTTAAATCGGCTTCGGTTAAAACATAATCGTCGCCCTTTGGTCCTTGCTCTCCTTTGGGACCCATAGGACCGGCAGGACCTTGTATACCTTGAATACCCTGTATTCCCTGCTCGCCTTTATCGCCTTTTTCACCCTTATCACCTTGCGGGCCTGTTTCACCCTGAAGTCCTTTAGGTCCGCGCAGAGCTTCAAGCTGTTCTGATGTAAAATCGGAATACAAAAACGGGGCACCCTTTTCACCTTTTTCCCCTTTATCGCCCTTTTCGCCCTTAAGCTCACCATTCACAAAAGCTTCGTGAACCTCAGCGGCTGAATCTGCTGCAGCAAGTGCCTTTAATTCCAACTCTGAATACGAAATACGGCTTGTTCCGCGCGCATCACCGTCAACCCGTAATAGTGCCGGGTATGTAAACACTTCCTTAATAGCTTCTGTACCATCGAACGCGGTAAGGACGAGCTGAACCTTGACCGTTCCACCGTACCGGGTGTCGCGCTCTTGCAACGTATAGCAAAATTCAAATTCATCTTCAATCTCAACAGGTTCAGTTCTGAAGATCTCATCTGCAGCATTGTGAATCTCAAAACGGTATGTAACGTATCCACCGTTAGCCTCAACACTTTCAACGTGAGCTGCCAAATCAGAATCGACTATGAAATTGAGCTTGACCATATTGTGATTCCCGGCCATTCCCACCCTTTGCCGCGCAGCGGGTGATATGCGGTCTAGCTTAACTTGGTATTCAATTGTTGTGTTTGACATATTTTTACCTCCTTTAAATTTAAAAGCGCCTGACCGTGCGGCCAAACGCTTATAATAAATATTTCTTGATTTAATTTTGTGACTATGTTATTATTTGGTTGCGACGTATCTGAATAATAATCCGTAATCAGCGCATTTTACTATGGTAAAAATGCGTTTCTTCGCTTTTGCGTTGATACGGAAATGAAGGATGCGTCGCGGCTCCCGAAGTTACGCATTTTTCGGTACGTAGCTTCGGCTACGTACCTTTTTTATTTTTAGGGGAATTATTATGAAATGTTTTAAATGTGGAACAGAGTTTGACGACAGATTTCGCCATTTTTGCCCGCTTTGTTGTTCGGAACAACCCAAAAGCAAAGCAATAATGAATAAGGTTTGGGAAAACTTTTTTTCTTTGCTAACCATTGCCATATATTTGTTAGCTTTAACAGGTATAAGCAAAATTTGGTGTGATAATGCCGCTATCGTGTTATTTTTTCCTTTAATGATTTTATGGTTATTGAGTTATTCAAAAATTCAAAAGAAAAAAGAATCATTACGTGGTGAAAAAATCGCAAATCTTCTACGTCAGTATGATGAACACCTCATTAATGGTGAAGATGCCAAAGCTGCCATAATCGGCGGTGAAATATGCTCTATAGCTCGTGATGAGGGACCGCATTAAGCGGTCCCTTGTTTTTTATTCTTTTGCCTGACGGATATAATGTTCAACCAATTTTTTGTAATCATCCATATACTTAACTTCGGCAGTAGACAAGAAGTATTCTTCTGCCAACTGCTTACGAGCTTTTTCGGGAAGCTTTTCATACTTTTCCTTTGTTAAAATCGGTTGTCCGTTTTTATTATTACCTTCCATAGCAGATAATGTTTCAAAATTATATTCAAGTTCTGATTTAGCCCTGGCATACGCGTAAGAATAGATTTTACCAACTACCTCAACTTTTTGCGTATCCGTAAGATTACTATATTCTTTTGAATCAAATAACTGCGCTAACATCTGCACACTACGGTCACCCATAGCACGCTGAAAATCAGCTTTTTCCTCAGATGCAAACGTTATTCTGTTTCCTTTAACCTCAATATAGTTCGGTGCAACTCGCGGCATAACCGAATCATTACCGCTATCCTTATAAAGCTTGTAAATTTCACCGACAACTTCCTTTGAACTCTTGGGGTATGTGTTCCATGGCGAAGCAAAGGCCTCCCACACGCCAAAAGTCTCCTTGAAATATTGCGGGTTTTTCACATCCTCACCAAGAGCATTTACCTGCTTCGGCAATTTTGTACGAAGACCCGGGATTTTAGCCATAACCTTATTGATCGCAGTTTGGAAATCACTGTTTGCATCGTAAGAAGTTCGACGGTATCTGTCAGTAAAGCTCGCAACTTGCGAAAGCGCTTGTGGTACAAATGCGGCAGGTTCGGCCAAAAATATATTTGCCAAACCATCTATCGCGTCATCGCCCGAAAAGAATTCATACATACTTTGCAAGAATGATTGTTGTGTAAATGTTTTGCCACCAGCGCATATTGCTTCCCAAACTGCATCTGCCGCATCCATTTCAGGATTTGTTTCTCGATTTTCCATAAATTCCGCTACCGTTGCAAGTATAGAGCCAAAAGGTTGCATCCAATCATAAGCAATAGGCACTCCAAAAAACTCAATAGAATATGGCGGAATACCCATTATGTACTTTTCAAAATTGGAAGCATCCTTATCATCGTCACCGTCACCCGACAATTTAACCAGACCTAATGCAGCACCAACTGCAACAAGCGTATAAAGTAATGTTCCCGTTATAGCGTTACTTAAACTGCGTACAAATTCTTTTTGAAGTTGCGGCGTAAATCGGTCGGTTTCGATTGCATTTTTTAGCTTTATCGCATTACTTGTCGCACCATAAAATCCAACCGGTGAAAATTCAATAATTGCTTTTGCAAGGTTAGAAGGCGTTTTAACGAATTTTAAAACAAAATCCCCAAGACCGTAATTTGAATTTGGCAAATGCGCCTTGTTCATTACTCGTTTAAGCTGTGAAACCGAACTTGTAAAAGTGTTATCATCCTGCCACGTGCGTTGTAATGCTTCTTGTCTTGCAACCTCCATCATTTCCGCGGTCGGAATATCTACGTTATTTAGCTTCATTTGGGTATTAAGTGAATTCATGTACCACATTTCAAAAAATGGCCTGTCGCCTGCTTCAAGACAAAACGAAGTGAAGTTATCAATTTTATTTAATGCTTTCGCAACAGCGTTTAACTGATCTTTAAGAATGCCTGTCCCAAAAACACCTTCGCCGTTATCATTAAAGCTTTTACCGCCATGATTTATATTAACGTCAAAACGGTCTAATTCTTCTTGCTTTGTTCTTATTCCACGCTTAAAATCATCATAAGATTCATATAAACCTTTTTTAAGTCCTGCAACAGATTTGAAATTAAAATTACCCTTTGTTCTAACACCCGTTTTCTTTGCCACCATTTTATCAATGCCGCTACCGAAAACGTCTGAAGCAATAAATACACCAACCATACCGGCGTTACCTGCAACGTTGCGAATATTCGTTTTTAAATTTAAAAGCATGGCATTGCGCTGAAATGCACGAATTGAATCACCTTTTTGCGGCGGAATCTTATCTTGCAATCTCGCGGCAATTTCGGCAAGAAATATTGCTTTAGGTCTTGTATTTTCTTCAAACATAGCCGCTTGCATCGTGTTACGACGAATAAATTCGATATCATCTTCAGTCAGTTTAAATTTTTCGGCGTTTTTATCAATCCATTTTTGTGACTTATCTTTCACAAATATTTTATACGCTTTATCGAGTTCACGTTGGGCGTATATTGCCATTGTTTCTGGACTTAAGCGACCGAGAATTGAAAAAATTTGGACTTGCTGGCCACCTGCAGTACCGAACTCACGCACCTTTTCTGTAACCGCTGCCGCACTGTCATAATCACCTATGCGCTGATAACGGTCCATAAGGATAAATCCAACTGCGGTATCAATAAGACTTGCGTGTGCCGGGTCGGTTGCCCACCATTTAGATACGTAACTTCGACCACCTTCGTCAAGCTCTTTTGCAGCTTTCTTTAAAGTTTCTTTATTTGTTACCGATGTATACTTTTCAACAAAGGTATCGGTCGCAACTTCGGCTTTAAAGTTTAAATCAAAAATATCCGATTCAAGTACGCTGTCGTAAAACTTGCTGACTTTATCGCCATCAGACACACCTGTTTTCTTTTTAAGCTTAGGCGTTGTATTTGCATCCTCTTCTGTTAAATCTGCGATTTCTTTCAGGTTTAGTGTCTTTTCTTTCTTTAAAGCGTCTAAATACTCCTGGCGCGAAATCTCGCCGTTTTCATACGCTTCTAAAAGTTCTTCGGGGGTAGAAGTAGCAGGAATGGAATAATCTTCGCCTTCTTCGGATATATTATTCTTGACAGTATTACTTTTATCGGCTATACTGTTAATAGAAGGACTGCCTGATGCGGCGGCTGAATTAATTTCAGTTTGACCGCCATTACGGGTGGTCCTTTTTATTTGTGTTATATCATAAAATACATAACCGCGGTCAGTAATCATTATTTTTACTTCACCTTCAAACATTACGCCTGCAACTTCAAAACGAGTGGCATAAATGTCCCAACCGCCCGTAGCTTCAGGGTGTCGTCCGTCATCTGTTTGATGGTCTAAGTAATTTGATACAACGAGTAAATTATCCAATTCCGGCGAGGCTCGCATTTTTGTTTTTTTAAGTTCATCATTCATTCTTCTATTTGCGGGATATGAATATTCTTCGGACGAACGCTTGTTCACAAATGCCCGACCATCTTTACCGACCTTTAATACTTTACCTTTAAAATTTTCTTTAATGATATTTCTTGCAATATTTTGCATTTCACTAACGGATTTACCGTCAAAAAGTTCTTGCCTAGTATCTACCTTTACAAACTGTCCTTCCGAATCAATTGATATACTATACACCTCACCGCTATCAGCGTTCTCCTTAACCGGTGCCGCTACCGCTTCGTTGTAAAGCTGAAGGAAACGTTCCTCGATGTCAATAATTTCTTGTTGCAAACGTGCTTTTTCCGAAAACTTTTGCTTAATATGTGCAAGTATATCCTTTATGGTTTCCATAAAGGTCTTTTTTTGTTTTGGACCTAACGCATCTATAAGCTTTTGACTTATAGCGTTTTCGCCGCCGAAAAGATAGTCGCCCACAAAATCAGCAAGAATTTCATCATAGCATTTTTCTTCGTTAAAATTCTTGACTTCACTATAACGATCGTAAACGTCTTTTTTAAGGTCGGTCATTGAAGCAAAGCCCTTACTGTGCATCCAATTTGTAAATGCCTTACTCTTAAGCACAAAGCCCATAAAATCCTGATAAGCAAAATCGCTGAGCTTTCGCTTAAGGTAATGGGTTATTTCGTGCTTTAAAAGGAACTGTACCGGGCGTTTGGCATAATAGTTAATATGCACCTTACCGTCGGCGCCAAGAAAACCGTCTGCAACTTTTTTCTTTCCTTTAAATTTTTCTAACTTATAGAAATCTTCAAAAACAACTTCCTGCCCGATCTTCTCACCAATATCCTTAATTTCATCCTGCTGAGCTTTGTCCAAATGCTTACCCTTTTCGGTATCAATACCGCCGAAGGTAACCATATCCCCGTCCTGATGCAGCTCGCCGCTATCAGAAGAATCATTTTCAGGCGAATCGGAATAATTTTCACCGTTGTCGGATATACTACTATTGACATCAGACGTTTTTTCGTCTATAATGTCATTGGAAACTGTACCAGCGTTCGCTTCGGGCGTATTGGCAGGGGCTTGTTCACCTGCTGCGATGGAAAGGTTTCCTTTATTTTTGCCCGAATACATTGTTTGAACAGTTAAATCTAAATGTTTCGCAGATACATAAGCCGCTATAGTGGTTTTCCCGTTAATGGTTTTTACAAAATTTATAACCGGCTTCCCTTCAAACAATTCATCCGATAATATTATTTGGTCAGGCTCTTGTATGATTTGTGGAATCATAACAAAATCATCTTCCGTAATTGCTCTTTGGCCGCGTAAAGATTCAGTATCTTCATTGCCATGGTCTTTTAAAATTTTTCTAACCTCAGAAGCACGAAGAGTACAGTTGTATTTATTTACATCTATACCGGTTTCTTGCTTAATTCGCAAAGCCAATTCTTCAGAAACAAAACCGAAATAAATCTTTTTGTCAAGATTCATACCCTTCACTGCATCACGAATAAACTGACGTAATTGTTCTTCATTTTCATAAATGATAATACTTTTACTATTTTTCCAATTTTCAATTTGTTTTTTGCTATATCCAATTAAAGAAAAACGTTTTTTACCGCTGTTATCAGCGGTATTTTTATTTTCGGCGATGTTTGAAATATCTGTATCGACTTCTGCCGCTACCGTTCCCGAAAAAGTGTCGTTTATTCCCGAAACGTTATCGCTCGTTCCAATATTGGTGCCATTCGTTCCGCCCGCCAGCACATTCTCCACATTTGCACTTGACTGCAAAACAGGGGTTTCGGCTTCCTCGGTTACGTTAATTTCATTAAGCAGTTCGACGCCGTGCCGACTGCTAGATAAAACGTTTTTTTCTTTTGCAGTTAACTGACCGGTTGTAACCGCCTTAACAACAGCGCTGGCTATTGCCGGTACGTTTTGGGTTTCACCGAGCTTTGTTAATCTTTCGGTCACAACATTCTCAGTTGCGACAACAAGGTTATATACCTTATTAGCCGAAAGCTTGCCGTTTGTTTTAACCTGTGTGTTATATTTTGTTGCAAGCTTATTTGCATTGCTCTCAGTCGGGAAAGAAAGTGCCAACTTCAAAAGGTTTTGTGTCTTTTCGGGTGTGTTATATTCCTTCATAACAGAAGCAACGCTTGAAATTTGTTTCACGCCGCTGCCAACTGTTTCAAACATACCGCCCGAAAGACCACCGAGCAGGAAGCTGTAAGCAACTTCGGCCCAGTCGATATCATCGAAGCCCTTTCGGTTATAACCAAAAGCAATGTTTTCAAATAATGGTGATAAAATTTCTTGCGCCGCTTCCTCAAGACCTTCGCCAAAAAACGCCGCGCCATAATTTAACGCAAAACGTGCAGCACCATTTGTAACACCTTTAATCGCATTTTCAACGGCTTCGCTTACAAGCTTGCCACCAAACACCTTGCTGATAGTTGCACTTAATAATGCTTCTGAAGCGCCGATAAGGGTTGAATATGTTCTCGCTTCAGCTTTACCCCAACCGTTGTTTAAAGCTTCCTGATAAGCATTACCTGCTGCAGAGCCACCCATAAGCGCCGCACCTGTCACCGTGCCGGCAACTGGGTTTATTAAACCTATAAGATAAGACGCCGCTATCGAAGGCGCCATATTCGCGGTTGTTTGCACGCTATCATAAGCCATTTGACCTAAAGAAGCACCACCAAGCCATTCAGGCATACTGAAACCGGCATCGCCTAAATCCTCACGAGCGAGAGAACCCGCAACCTGTACAGGCGAAGCAGGAATATAATCATCCTTAAAGTTAAAAAGACTTGTCACACCGTTTGCAAATTGGTCCAAACCTGCAGGAACACCGTAAAGGACCTCAAGCACAGTATTATCTTTTAAATACTGCTCATAAATTTCCTGACCTTTGCGGTTTTGCAAAGTTTCTTTCATAAGTTCAACGTAGGTTTCAGCTTGATTACCGCCCGTTTCCTTATCCTTGCCTATGTAATAAGCTAAAAGGTCAAACTCTTCATCCCTCATTTGCTCAAATATGTTTGCCTCAGGCATATAAGAAGAATTGGATATTTTGGCATCGGGATTATTGCGCTTATATAATGCCCACGCTGCACTACTTAAATCATCATAAGTTCTTTTGGCCGCCGTTCTGCCAGCCACGATTACTTTTGAATTTCCTACCTCATCCCAAGGCGTTTCCTTGCCGGTTTTAACATATTTATTATAATTAGGGTCATTAACGGCGGTATCATTACTTTTGAGCAGTTCTTGAAGTCGCTTCTTTTGGGTTAATGCAATTTTCTTTTCAGCAATTGATTTTCTAAGTGTCTGAACCGTTTCACCGCCATACTTTTTATTCAACTCATAATATTTGGCTTTGTTTTTATTAATACGGTTTTTCAACTCAACGCGGTAAGCATCATTTTGTGGCAACGAAGAAAACGTCAGCTCGTCTGCTTCAATTTGATTTTTAAGATTAATAATTTCCTCGGCATATTTTGACGATATATCTAATTCCGTTTGAAGATTTGCAATTTCATCTTCAGCCGCTACCGCATCAAAATTAATTATCTCTTGGTGATAAGCTTCATCTTCCTTAAGTTTTTTCTGAATTTCAGTCTGAAGGTAATTAGTATAATTATCACCAGACATATTTTGCGACAAATCATCAGCAAATTTTTGTCGTGCGGTCTTCATCTGTCCTGTTGCAAGGTCGAATTCAGGCATGCTGTAATCGGTTTTAGGTATAGGCGACACACCAAGTTCTTTTGCAGCTTCGAATAATCGGCGGCTTGCTTCCTGCTGACGCAATTGATTTTGCTTTTCCCACTCTTGTATGGTTTCATTTGCAACTTCCTTACTGACCGTGCCCAGTTCGACACCTTCGGGAAACATACTCTTTGGCTTTACGCTCATAATGCTTTCGCCTCCCTTAATTCAGTAACGCTTTTACCTGTAGAACGATATGTCGATTTATTGCCATGCCAAGTTTTTACTACTTGTACATAATCGTTTATTGAGCCATCCCATATAAAATACAAAACAATGTCATCATCTCTTTGATACTCATAAATATTTTGTTTTAGGCCGGTTATATCATTAGCAAATTTATCGTGAACGGTTAATTTTTGACTATCAATATTGTTGGGCTGATAGCCGTTTTTAAATGCTCCGTTTTTTGTATCTGGATTAACCGTATTGGTATATGGGTTTGTATCACGGTTGAAAGTGGTTTTATACCCGGTATTTCTATCAATATATGTCGTTTTCCCATTATCAAGGTCATATTCAACGCTAATACCGTTTTCCGCAAGCGTGCCTGTATAATTTCGGTTTAAAATACCGTTATTTTTGCTTATAATCTGCGAAGCTTTTTCCTGTGCAGCAACAGCCGCGGCACTCGCTTCAGCTGCAGCCTTTGCCTGTGCGACAGAATATTCAGCCTCTAAGCCGTCATAGGTTTCATCGACGCCGGCGACTGCTGCAATACGGTTTTGCTCAATGGTGGAAAGCTTACTGTCACGGTCAAGGTTATATGCATTTATATCCGCCTGCTTCTGACGGTTCAAATTATATGCCGCATTTGCCGCAGAAAGCTGTACTGCTGTTTGCTGGGTTCGGTTAAGGCCCGAATCGGTCAAACCCAAATTAGCCATACTTTCGGCCACTTTACGCTCGTTTATAAGCTTCTGCACCGCTACCGCACGCTGTTGGTCGTCGTAAGCGGTACTAATATCCTTAATGCCGGCATCTGCCGTTTTATGAACCTGCTCAGTCTGCAGGTCATATATATCATTAACCTTCTTTTTGGCTTCGGCCCTTTGTGTAGAATACACCGCCATTATCTACTACCTCCTAACAATCGAAATTTTATTTCCATACCGTCAACCGCCACAACACCCTCGCTTGATATCTCAAGGCCGACACGAAGGACGTTGCGGGCACACGGGAATATAGCTTTACTGTCAATATATCCGGGTGTATATGCCTGGGTTTCACTACCCGTTAAATAAATATCGTGCTCCTCTTCACTTTGGTCGGTTATTACCTTAACGCTTATGCGCTCCCCGCCGTTATTACCAAGCTGCAGGTTGATTTTATCAATGCTTTTGCGGGTGTTCGGCTCACCAAAATCAAACAATTTAGTACGTAGGGTTGTTTGGATGGATTGATTTATTACACCATGTGAAGCTATGCCATTGAGCTCGTCAGCATTAAAGAGTTCATCTAATGCCACGTTATTATGATTAAGCAGATAATTCCATACAGCAGAATCGGCATTTCCGTCTAGATTATTGTAGTGTGAAAAAAGAATTTCACCGTTAATCGCACACATATATGAACCTGTAAGTGAACGGGGCAGTTCCCAAATATACCAAGGTATGCGAACGTTTGCATCCTCAGTCTTCGAATAACCTGAAATGTGGGTGTAACCGTAGCAGTTATAATCCATAAGGTAAAAGTTATTTGCTACCAAAAGACAATAGTAACCATTCCAGTCGCACGCTGTCGGTGTTCCCGATATACTTTGTCTTAAATCACGCCTTACCATTTCCGAAACACAAAATACACTGCGCTCGTTATATTGGCTTTCATTTACAAGCGTGAAAACGTCGCCATTATCACCGAGCCACACAAGGCGGTTACGGCAAAGCTGTATAGTTTCGGGGTTCGAACACCCAATATTGGGGTTCACTTGCACCAATGGAAAATACACGCTTGACGCGACATAATCGACCACGCTTTGATTTATAAGGTCCTCAACTGAAATATCGCTGTTTTGCTGATATTTAGTATAATAGATGCCGCTACCGTTTTCTTTGAATATAACAAGCATATCTGCCTGTTTACCAAAGCCGGTAACAGCACTTGAACTTTCACCCACTCGGAAATAATTGTTTTCGGGAAAATAAAGCGGATTATTTAGGTCAGACCATACAACAAGGTTTTTATTTGCTTCAGAAGTATTGCCACCTAAAAATAAACGGGTACCACCGGCAATACCCTCAGTACCGCCACCAAACCATTCACACTGTGTCGCACCGAAAGCCCTTGCACGTTCTTCGTCACTGCTAACAACAGGAATTATCACCTCAAGGTTATTTAATATATAATCTTCTTTTGTCACCTTCGACGTTTCACCGTTTTTATCACAAAACACTATTTGCCCGTTACTGCCATTGCAATACACTTCTATCTTAAGATCATCCGCCTGACATTCGCTTTCATAGAACATAGATTCATATTCAAGCTGACCGTCATACTGTGTGGCGGTGTGTGTCACAACACTTCCGTTCAAATAAGTAACTGTGACTTCAAGCAACTGCGGTATCAACGTTCTATTTTCACCTAAATACGGAATATCATAAATCATATACTGATTCGGACTTTCATCGGTCAACAAATCCAAATTAACTGTTGAGTAAAAAAATTTGGCCCTATTGCCAATTAAATTAAATCCGTTTATCATTGTCGCACCAGCCAACAACATTTCGGGCGCTTCACCGCCAACGGCATGTAGTCCGCTATAACAGTTAATAGCAATCGTCGGCACATACATATCTTTTTCTTCTAGCTTTACAAAATTATTTTCAGGGTTAAGCCGCGAATACTCAAGTTTGTATATCTCACAATTCGAGGCAAAAACATATATAGTACTGTCATCCTGCGTAACAAAATAGCTAACCTGTTCATTGAAGCTCAAAGAACATATATCCAATGCTTCATTTTTACCTTGCCAACAAAACTTTAATGTGGTTTCATAATGGCCGGTATGATTAAAGTCTTGGTCCTTTTTTATAACGGTTAATACATATTCCTTGCCGCTCGCTTTATATTTTACCTTTGGCCATAATTTTGAACTTACGTTTTGTTCTGAAGTTATCCAACTAACATGCGTTTCACTTAAGGTTTTAACCCCCGGCCTTGTCTTTAAAACGCCATCGGAACTCCAGACATTTTTACAATATGTCAACTGTGAATCGAGCACCTCACTCAAGCTATCCCTTAAATTTACACCCCCAAATAAGTCTGGGATGCGCACCCTACTAGCAGATTTTGGCCTCATTTTTGGAAATCTCATAATTTTCAAAACCTCCTTTATGAATTTAATCAACAGTTGGAATAACATCTTTAATTTCACCAACCCTTGAAAGCCCCGTTCTGCGCTGTTGGAATTCATTCATCCATATATACTGCTGCGCATCATCACCTTCACTGCCTGCCAAATACCCCGCAACGCCACATTTAAGCACATCAATTGCATTTTCGGGAAGTTCAATTTCATCCGAAAGTGAAATGATCGGCTTGCGCTTAAGCTCACACACACGGCGCAGGTCGTTATATACCAGGTTAAAAATCGGAATTGCACGGCCGCGAATGCGCTGTGTCAGCTGCGCATTACCGTCATTATCGCTGTAACCGAGCAGCGCTATTGATTTCATTAAAACT
Source organism: Acutalibacteraceae bacterium (assembly GCA_045580625.1). Lineage (GTDB taxonomy): Bacteria > Bacillota > Clostridia > Oscillospirales > Acutalibacteraceae > UBA737. The sequence goes on from JAZNOE010000026.1 coordinate 18,172, forward strand.
TCATTTGCGGTCATATAATTACCTCCTTAATATTCTTCGGGGACAAGTTCTTCAGCAGCAGACATTTGCGGCGGCATATTCGGTGGTACAACTGCGCCGCTACCGTCATTCATTTGCGCAGGTACCGGTGCAGGTGCTTGCATTGCCGCTTTAATATCATTCAAAAGGCCTGTTTTATCGGGAATAATGCCATCTGGCAGTCTTTCAAGATACTGAATCTTATCTAACATTTCATTAGCATAAAGCGCATCTAGGGTGGCAATGGTGGTAGGTACGTTCCACAGCGGGCTTGAGCCTACGTCAACACGAACGCTTATAAGCAAGTTTTCATACCTTTTCGCATTAAACGGAACATAATAAACCCCGTCCTTGTCTTCAATGCGAATACGACGGTTACCGTAATTGTGAAGCCACATATCTGCCCATATACGAGCAATATCCTCAATACAGCTGTAAAAATTGTTTTGATAAATTTGCATGGGCTGCATCGAAGCTTCTCGGCTTTGAATAATTGCGGCGGCATTATCGGGCTTAAGGGTACCAAGCGCCGCATCGGTTGCGCCGTTATCGGTTAGCATATTGTTTGCATGGTCGTTAAGCGCATTTATAAGCTGACCCGCAAATGCAGGCGGTGAAATGTGCCTTATTGCCCCTGCAACGTCCTCTGTCGTGCCGTAAACCTTAATTATTTCACCGGGGTTGTTGGTAATTTCCTGCTGAACAATATCCGCATTTACCAACGTTTTCGGCATACCTGACTGCATAAGCGCCCAAATTTCCGATGATGTTGCACGGTTAAGCGCAATTTGGTTTGGAATCTGATATGTAATTTCGCTATCGCCGTAAATACAGCTGTTACGGGTGTTCCAAACCATCTTTGCAAAGGGATAAAGGGTTGCCCCTGTGTCCCATGGCGCACGAACAGTCGCTTTTTCGGTAACTTTTGTGCACATTATTCTGTAACCGCTACCGTCATTTTTCCAAGCCTTATAAAACTTTGTAAGCACGGTTACACGCTTGCTGTCGGTAGGCTCGTTTTCACCTAGTGTACCGGCATTAACCTGATACTCATCTGCGCCATCAGGTATAATGTTTTCAATTTCTTCAGTTCTTCGCTTGTTTCTTTTTGCTTCACGGCGCACGTCCTCAACCTGCAAGCGCTGAGAAATAATAATAAACGGTTGCTTTTGTATGTCCTGGCAGTTCGGGTCACCGAATACAACGTTCTCAATGTTTAAAATTTCAAAATCTATATCACCGTTAATTGGAACTTGTCGCTTTTCATCAGCATAAAGGCCGGTCCTTATGTCGCTATCCCAAAAAGTGTATGCAATACCCGTGCCGGCAATATATGCATTACGAAGCAACATTTCTTTTTTGGCATCAAATTTAACACGCTCACCGGTTGTGCGGAAGTAATCCGACATAATTGACATTATTGTTGATATTTCCACATCATCAGCAATAGCTGTTTCAAATTCTTTGCCTTCCTTCAAAGCCTTGCTAAGCTCATTGGCTCTATTACGAAGGCCCGTATTATCAGGCACACCGTCAGCGCTGTAGTTGACCGCTATCGGCGCTGATGCAATGGTTGATATTTTATAATCGGCAACACGCTTAATAAGCGGTCGGCGGACAAGCGGTCTGTAATTACCGCTTTGAACACCGTGCCAATGGTCCCCAACATAAAAACGCTCGTTTATCTTGCTTTGCTCAAATATGCCTTTGTCGCCGATGCTCGCCTTATAGTCGTTGGCATTAGCATATTCCGCAAATATTTCCTTCGGTTGTACTTTTGTTTTCAATTAACCCACTCCTCTTTGTTTTTTATAATCTATGTTAAGAGCAAACTCACCCGTTGTTTTCAAATTCATATAAACACTAAAAAGGGGAACGATTTTCACCGCTCCCCCCACAAATTAACTATGCATTGACATACACTGCCTGAATTGATTTTTCTTCGCTTTTCTTAACAAAAACATCGTAGAAAATACGATAATCAAATTTATAAGCATCCGCATCTATGTTCTGTTCAGGTGTGAACACTCTCATTTTTTCGGTTTTTTTTACGAGATGTGCGCCGTTCTTGGGCATAACGATTATTTTAACTTGAGTGGCTTCGGCAGTAGGCTCAAATCCGCCTTTCTTTTCGCCTGCGTCATCTTCAGGATCGTAGTTATAGGCGGTCATCATTCTTTCGGGTGTAACAGGTATAAGCGCAACGCCGTTAATTGATTTCACTGTCATGTTAATCTCACCCTTTTTGAAGTCCGAAACTGTAATGTGTCTTGAAACTTCGGTTGAATTTTCCAGCGCTGCGTAAACGTCGCTTTCTATGAAAGCAACAAGCTCTTCGTCATAGCCAACAACCTTGCGTACGTTTGCGATTGCTTCAGTAAGCTGTTTGTATTCCTTGCCGGCAGTATACACTTTTGCATTCTCGGCCGCTGATGCAAAGGAAAAGAGCTTCGAAAGAACGTAAGCATCACATTCGGGTACAACCTTTGTGCGAACGTATTCACCCAAAATCTTTCCCGCAAGATTTGCAACACCTTGCTCATCCAAATCTTCACTATCGATTTGTAAAGAGCGTCCACGGTCCATTGAAAGTTCAAAAACCTTATCCTCCACCGTAATTGCGCCTCTTGCAAAACCGGTATCACGGTCGTAATCGGCAAGGCCCATGAAATCAACGTCGGGAATAGACACCTGCTTGGTGCCAACAAACTTAACTCTTAAAGCACTATCCTGTAAAAAGGACACAACTGATTTTTGCACATATACCTTATCCAAAGCATCGGTATATTTTTTTGTAGTTAATAACGTATTGATTGCCATCTTAATTTCCTCCAAATTTTAAATACTATAATCCCAGCCCCTTTAAGAAAGCATCACCGACCATATCCTCAGCAACGCTTCCAACTAAAGAACCTGCAGATTTTGCCGCGGCCGCTTCTTCTGAAGCCTTAGCTGCAGCGATTTTTTTGTTTTCTCGGTGCTGATGTAATAAATAAGCGTGTGTAAGGTCCTTGCCTTCGGCTGCGGAACGTCTCACCGACTCGGGAAGGTCGGCAAATTCCGAAAGCTCGGGGAATTCTTTTTGCAGTTCAATAAACTCATTAGCCAAGCGAGTGTTAATGTTCTGCTCGGCTGTGGCTTCATCCTGCAAACGCATATTTTTTGCAGCATCAATTTTCTTGCCCTTTTCGGCCTGGTAATGTTCCATCATAATATTGATGATTTCTTCATTATTGCCAAACTTCTCGGCAAGCTCGCGGCGGTAAGCTTCATCCTGTTCGGTTTCAAAACCGTTTATCAGTTCCTTTACCGTCACGCCCTTAAGGTCCGCAATTCTTTCAAGGTTTTGGTATAAACCTTCATAATGCATTCCTTTTTGCGCTAATGTGGCTGCTTCTTCGCGTGTAAGGCCTTTGCTTTTGTGGTTATACTTGATTTCTAAGAAAGGCACAGGCGGTGCGGCAGTCTCATTTGCGGCATTTCCAGCGCTGTCATTGCCGCTATCGTTAGCAGTATTTGTGTTAACTTCGCCCTCAGGTGCACCTTCAGCTACAGTTTCCACGCCTTCCGCTACCGATGTTTCCGGTTCTTGTGATGTGGTGTTCTCTAAAACCGTGTTTTCTTCCATTTTCTTAACTCCTTTCCCCTGTGGTACGGGGATTAATATTTACAAACAAAAAGAACGCCTTTAAAATCCTTTTCCTCTAAAAGCCTCCATCATAGAGGGAGGTGGCACGGCAACGCCGTGTCGGAGGGAGTTTAAAGCGCTCTTTCCGTAATGTATTAATTTATTTCTTCTTGGGCCGTACCGTCATAATCCCAAAAGTTTTTCGCTTCACGAAGCATTTTCTTTTCTTCGCGCTCTTTTTTGGCCTTTTCCTCATCGCTTAAAGGCGGTGGTTCGTTTTTCTTCTCTTTGGCAAGTATCTTGTTGTAACCAACCAAAAAGCCCGCAACGGCGAAAATAAGGCATAATAGCAATATCAAAACAACCAATATTCCGCACAGTGCAAGTGCAATTATTACGTTTAACATATTTGTTTCACCCCCAACTTCCGTTCATATCATCAGCGCTGATACCGTTATTTCTTTCGAAACGTTCCTGCGCCGATAAATGCTTTTTAATTTTCGGGTCTTCGGGCCTGAAGAACCGTAAATCATATATCGCATACCGAAGGGCATCCATAAGGTGATTATTCGCGTCCTCAGGTACGTTAAGCCCGTTTTCGTTCTTATCCTTCTTCCAGGTGTAAGCCGAAAGCTCTTTTATCGTGTTTTCACACCGCGGATGAACAAAAATTTTATATTCCTGAATAGCAGTTATACCGTTTATAACGCTATCCTTACCCTTGACTGACGGAATGACACGACTTACACCCAAGCGCCTCAAATCATCAATACTCTTCGGCTCGGCGCAGTCGGCGCGGACGCGCTCCTTCGCATAACCTTTTTTCTTTATCATTTCGGCTATATCCGAATTAAGCATTTGTTTTTCATAATGCTCGTCATATATGTAAATTTCTTTACTTATCGGGTTTGCCGCTATCGCAATAAATGCGGTTGGGTCGTTCACGTAACCGAAGTCAAGCCCCTGCAGGTAGGTGTACTGCCAGCTTATATCAATTTTCTTGCCGCTATCGTCGATATATTTTCCGAGCGTTTTCGGGTCAAAAGATTTAATTTGCCAATTCTCATACACAAGCCCATCGATTACACCCCAATGTCCGAGACCCGCAACCTCATACTTTTTGTAATTGGTTTTCTTCAGCTCTTCCATGCCGTTTACAAAATCCTTACCTAAAAAACGGTTGTTCTTGTATGTCGTAGTATACGTGCCTACGTCAGCGGAAGGATTATCAAAAAATCTCTTTTTAAGCCAATGTGTTTCAGCCCAGGGGTTAAATGTAAGTGTAAATTGGTTAAACAACGGCGGCGGTACGTTGCTTCGCGCAACAGACCACGCCAATTTATCAAAATCATCCTCGCTTACAATCTCAAAAGCTTCCTCAATCCAAACAAAGTTAAGATAACCCTTACTCACAGTTGTTGACGCCAATTTAAGAACATCATCAAAACCACGAAATAATATCTTTTGCCCTGTTGGCTTATAGGTCATTTCCATCGGCGATACGGTATTATGCCATAGATGTGCTACACCAAGCCGTTCCTGCGCCCACACAAGCTGCGCAAAGGTACTGTCGCGGTGTGTATTCATAACCCCACGAACAACCAACAAGTTACTGTCAGGGTACTTCATAAGCCGAGAAATAAAGTTAAGTGCTGTTGTTGATGACTTGCCGCTACCCTTACCACCCTTTAAAACGCGAAATTTTCGGCGGTCACGCCAAAATTCTTCATAACCTTCGCATACGATGTCCGATATTTTAACCATTTAAATCATCTACAATTATCACAGCACTGTTATTGACGTTAATTTCTTGCTTGTATTTATCCTTAAGGGCGAAGAAAAGTTTTAACGCTTCCACGTTACCTTCGCCCATTTTTTTAACCAATGCTTTCCACGCTTTCGGAAGCTCCGAATCAGTATAATTTTCTATCAAAAATTCTACGTAGTTTTTAAAATCGCTCTCTTGTTGCCAATTATAAAAACTTTGTCTTGACACGCCTATTTGTTTGCACATTTCGGTAACACTTAAATCACAGTCAGGATTAACCAACAATTCAGCCATTTTTCTGCGCTTCCCTTTGACTGATGGATAATATCCCTTATTTCCTCTATTGTCTAATTTTGTCAACTTTCTTCACCGTCCCTTTATTTAGAGTCTTGCGCACACGCACGTGCACGCCTACGCGCAAGTTAATTGGCTCCATCTGATGAGGGAGCTGTCACAAGTAATGAGTGACTGAGGGAGAGATAATTTATATCCGTCGGCACCGCCGACACCTAACCTCTTACCTCTTCACTCTTACTTTTTACCTCTGCGCCCAAAGGCACAGCTTCCCACCGTCACCACCCACCGAATTTTCCTATATCGGCGCAAAATAAAAAATCAGACAGTTCGGTTCTTCTTTAAACCGCTTGCCTGATTTTTTACAATATCATTTTAACACAGGAATTATGCCGAAAATTCCGCTCTTTTTCCACTCTTTTAAATTTCAACCGTACCGTACATCGCAATAGTGAACTTGCGAAGAGCGTTGTCCTTTATTTCGTAAAGGCGGCTTTTTTCGAAGTGCATTTGTTCACAAAGAACGTTAACGTGGTTGTCAATTGGTTTAATATAAAACCCGTCAAGCACCTTTCGTTCTTTGGTATCGAGCTCGGCGAGGCCCTTTTCGGTAAGCTCAACGAGTGATTCAACCACCTTTAAGCTAAATTCCAAACGCTGACGTTCGGCGATGTTGTCGAGCATCTTTTCTTCCTGGCGGCTAAGACCGCCCTTAACGGGTTCTGAGGTTGATATTCCGCGAAGCGAAACAAACTGCTCTTCAAGAATCATAATCCGCTCCTTAAGGTTGTCCTTTGCCTTAAGTCGCTGCGGGTAGGTTTTTAAATCTTTAATCGCTTCTGCCTTCCAATTCATTCATTTTCCACCACCCCGATTTTTATTTTACCGGTATGTAATCCCGAAACAAACTGCCCGTAAGAATATTTTGTACCGTGGTTTTTGTTATAAAGTTCGAGCAGCGCGTTCATTTTATGTAGTGCTTCATTTGGCTGACCTTGCTGCTCTTTGCGGTCCATATTACGGCACATCGGGCAATAAGGTTGATTTGTACCTTCAAACTCTATACCACAATAGTGACAGTGCCTTATCGATAACGGTTTTCTATACTGCTCGCTTTGGTTTTGTCGCATTTTCTTTCGACCTGCATCGCGGCATTGGGGACAAAGACGTTTAAAATTGGTATCACTTTCAAATGTTTCACCGCAAGATTTACATTTCTTGATAAAAACCTCACCCATCGGCGCCACCACCCCTTACATACTTTTTATTGCAGTTGTAACAATCGTAGCAATAACCGCTATCGGTGTTAATATATTCGCACCCGGTGCAGTCACTCAAGCCAATTCCATCGACAAACTTTTTCAAAAGATTTTCAATTTCTTCCTCAGGGTCGTATCTCGGTTCTCTTCTACACGCTTCTTGCTTTAAAAAATCAATACATTTCTGAAGCCTTATATTCTCGGCTTCAAGGCGGTTGATTAGGTCAAGGGCATGTTCAACAAGCAAAGAACGGCACTCCATCTCTTCACCCAAAGGACAGTCGGTTGTTTCAAAATCACAACTTTCACAATTCGCACAACACCCCAATGCCTTTTTAATATCGTTATCGGTCATTCAGTATCGACCTCGCTTTCCATGAACCTAACAAATCTTTCGTAACAGTTCATACACATATCTATACGTTGTCCGGGATTAGCTCGGTATTCTCCAGGGGGCCAAAGTTTAATTAATGCGGATTCACCCGCAACCGCTTGAGCGGAATGCCCGATTATTTCCGCCCCGCAAATGTCGCATATATATGACATTGTTTTACTCATCCCCTACACCTCACGCTTGTTGGTAAGAGCAACTGAACGCTTGAGGGAAATCTTCCCCCCCCGAACCTGCTTTGATATCCACCGTGCCGCCCGATGAAAGACCAATAGAAATTTTATAAATCTTATCTTCGGCAATTAAATCTACTGCGTTAATAAGAAAATCAAAAACAGCTTGGTCAACCGCTTTAACGTTATGTATTTCATCGTCTTTTAAAAGCATATCACGAAGTTCTAACTTTGCGGCTTCGGCGCGTTCCTTTAACTGCTGATATGCACGAGCTTGCCAACAATTACACGCCAACGTACCTTGTTCTATCGCCTGTTCCTTTGTTTCGTATTCCTCGGCTATTGTCTGACCGCAAAATTTACATACTGCTAATTCCATCATAAAACCTCCACATTGTGAATTTTTAAAATATATCCTTCCCACCCGGGAGCTGCGCCCCACTTTCAACGTAGCACCATGATTGTGGGGCCTTACGCAATGGCTTGAATTCATCAGTAGAAAAACAAGCCGAACAATCATCCTCAACATTGTACCCGTTACCCTCGTCAAGATAAATACAGCCTTTACATTTTCCTTCGTTTGCGCATCCAATTTTTGAAGGCACAACAAACTTGCTCAACTCTCTCGGCTTGTCGTAGATTACAAGGTCGGATATGTGCCAACCGTACACATCATAACCGTTTGAATATTCGTCAATATCGAAATAAGATAATTTGCATTTGTTCAAATATTCATAATCTAACACTTTGCAATATAGGTTTTTATCAACAATATTTAATCTAATATCGTTATTACAAGTACCACAATGTGTTATTCTATCAATCTTTTTACACACAAACTCACCTATAACTTTGCCACTAATACAAGAGTTGTCATTTTTACCAACACTGCTTTTGTGATAATACAGCCCACCATAACCTGTATGAAGTGAGCCGCGATTATTCGTGCAATAGATATAAACCTTAAACGGTGTTTCAAGCTTCGGCTTGGTCTTTCTAACCTCAACGGTCTTTTTGCCACTTGCGATAAGTTCACACCATTTTGGTTGTATACTTATTAAAACTGATTTCATTTTGTCACTTCACTCTCAAGCCATTTTGCAATACACGCAGTGCAGTCCTGCTCTTCATAAGGGCAGGAATATTTGTTTCCGGTATTTTTCTCACACATCTCAAAACAAATATCATCCCGCGCGTCTTGGAGCACATTTGCAAGATCTTCCACGTTCATTTGCTTTATTTCTTCAAAATGCGTCATTCCAATTTCCCCTTATAAATCGGCTGGGTACCGTCAAGCATCATCTGCTCTTCAGAGCTCACTTGATAACCAATATCCTGCAAAAACGCATAAACACGCTTTAAGTGCACATTTTCTTTATACTTCGGCTTGTTTGCGCCATAGGAATAATCAAAGCAATGTAAATCTTCATTATCGCCATACTCGGCCCAGGTAAGTAAAGCTGGTGTATTTGACGGTGACTGCTTGAGCATATCCATCACTTTTACAGCAGTAATATTCCACTTACCGCCGTTACCGCCTGTAAGCTTATTAATAACTTCGGCATTAAACGTTGGTGTCCAATTCATATCGTGACGATAAATAACCGCATTAAGCAAATGCTGATATATAACGTCCTTATACTTCTTAGAAGCGTTAAAGTTTAAAATAAACTCTTTGCGAAGCTCATAAGCGCGGGTATGTAATTTTTCTAAAGCATCGCGAAGCTTGTCCGCCTCAATTTCGGCTTTGGATTTCTTGGCTTTTTCCGCCTTCTTTTTTGATGCCGGCTTAAGTAAATATGCCCAATACATAGTAATCTCCCAAACACATTTTTCCAAAACCTTTGCATCCAGCTTCTCGGCCGCTTTTCTAAATACACCGGGTTTAAATTTCTCAATTTCAATTTCAACAACCGTTTCATATTTGTTATTCCAATGGTCGCCATCCTTGCCCTGCTTGGCAAGCGATTTTAATTCTTTCTTTATATCGGGTAACAATTCTTTCCTTTTTTGTTTTTCGAGCGCAGATTTATATTGCCAATTAAAACTGCTCGTTCCGGCAATAGCGATAAGCGACGCCTGTTCTTTTTTATCCTTAATTTCGGAAATTTTTATGTAATCTTCCATTGTAAGTTGTGCGTCACCGTCACGCTTTTTAAGCGAATCGACGTCAAGCAAATTAATCTTCAAACGCTTTTTAATAGTAGAAACCGCAAAACCGGTCTTCTGCGCAATTTCTTCGTGAGTATCGCCAAGATCTAACATCATCTGAAAACCTTGCGCCTGTTCAATAAGCGTTAAATCACTGCGCTGCATATTCTCAAGCAACATAGTTGCAATTTGTTCCTTTTCGGTCATTTTAACAATCGCACACGGAAGTTCGGTAAGACCGGCTAATTTCGAAGCCGCCAAACGTCTGTGACCGATAATAACGGTATAGCCGCTATCGCCTGCAGGTACACCTGCACCACCTTCAACTACGGTTAAATTTTGAAAAATACCGCTTTCTTTAATGCTGTTTGCTAATTCTTCCACGTCGCCTATATTTTTTCTTGGGTTCTGTGGATGGGGAAATAACTTTTCGATTTTGATATTTACTATCATTTCACTTTGCTCCTTATAATTTTGTATTAAATGCCTTCTCCAGTGGGAGAAGGGGGACCGCTTCAGCGGTGGATGAGGTGTGTTCTATTCTGTCAGCCAATCACCCACCTTCCACTCGGGTAAAACGGCTTGGTCGCTTCGGTACATTATGACCGACAAATACCAATGCCCGTTATATTCGTTATAACGTGGATATGTGCGGATAAACTTATACCCCTTATAACGTTTTTCCCAATACGCCGCGTCATCAGCACGGCGCTTGGCGAGAAGCTCAACCCCCCTTCGTGTGAATGTGGCATCCTTAACCCTTGTTTCAGGCTTCTGAAGGTTACGGCTGTGCTTAATTCTTCGGCGACCTTGCGCATCCTTAGTAAAGTACCGTGCCGCTGCTTCAGGCCCGAACCTTTCGGGCTGAAAACGGTCGGCGTTTACTCTTACACCGTTCGGCCAACAGTCTTCATAATCTTCACGGGCAAGCCCACCCGTTACAAACATGTGAAAATGCCAGTTGCTACGTCCAGCATATCGGCCCGTTTTATACTTCACTTCCTCTATCGAATAGTAATATTTAAACGGGGCTTCAAGCTTCTTTTTGGCACTTAATAACCGCCTGTCCTGGTTGCCTGCCGCCAAAAGCTTATTAACTCGCTTCAGCTCGTTCTCACGCCTGCGCTTGATTCGGCGCAGGTAATTGTCCGAATCCTTCAGCGCTTCCTCATAGTTTTGCGGCGCTTTGCTTTGCTCGTATGTAGGGCACATAAAAATATCACCGCTATCGAAATTAGCGTTAATATCTCTTATCGCCTTTTTGCGCATTTGTGTATCGTTATACTTTTGTTGCGCAGCAGTTGACCGCTTTTCCTTTGGCGCCCTTGTCGGCATGCGTCGCCCATCGGCCCACACAGGAAAGAAATCAACCTCTAAAAGCGGGCCGGATATTATTTTCTTTTCTCTTTCCATACCCTACCGCCTTTAACAACTATTAACCAAATTTTCTTCCCTGGCCTCAAATTCAAAAAACGAATTATAAAGCGCGGTACGAAGGTATGTTTTTATATGCTTTATTTCATAGTTTGCTTCTCTGAAGCGTTGCATCACACCCACCACGTGTTCGTGTGTGACACCTAAAAAAATCAGCGCAACAGTCTTAGCCGAAAGATTATAACCTGAAATCCTTATCGGTGCATCGTTTGGTAACACTAAAACTTCGGTAATGATATTCGCTATTGTTTCAGCAAAATGCTTGTCCGTTTCCGAAAAGCATTCAATTTCAATTAATTCGCAAACAAATTCACGAACGCTATAAAACGAATATTGTTTTATGTGCTGCAGAAGCTTTTCCTTGACTTGACCTGACGGCGACTGTGACTTTTGCACCGTGTTTATATTTGTATTATTTTCACTCATCATTTCACTTTGCTTTCCTTTTTACAGTTTTCTTTATTTTTGCGGTGTTCTGAATGTTTTATGGCCGAATTAATAACATAGAATACAAGGCCGAATAAGAGCCATTTTCCGACTCTTTAAAAAAACAATTCAAAACCATTTTTCAAGGAACATTTTGGACTGACGTTTCCGCCAGTCCATTAATTTTAATTTGGATTATGAATACATACGTAAGCGCTCTGCCTGTCCTGTATTTCAAGATATATTGCCGCCAGGTGTACCCTAAATGCCGCGCGGTGTACCGCATCATTTGATGCAAGATAACTGTTATGTATTGATTCCCAACGCGACTCCAACTGCTCAGCGTTATACTTCTTATACGTTAATCGCGCCGCGGCAACCTCTTCACTGTTTGCAGTGAAAACAAATATCTGACGGTTGTCGGTGTTGTACTTCAGCTTACAGTCAGCGCCCTTCATAAAACAGTTGCCGTCGTAATGCTCGCACTTTGTGTGACAGTCAAAGCAGATAAAATCGTGGCGCTTATCGCACCATATATACTTTTCCGCATCTCGGTCACCGCATTGCGCGCATTTATTTTTCACTTCTATTGGCATTTGTTTTCACACCTTTCGTTTCTGCATTCAACTGCAAATAGCTGTATTCACGACACAAATTGCGGTATTTAATGTGCCAACGTTCTTTTTCGCGAACCTCTTGAACGTACGAAACGCCTAAAGCTATTAAGCAAATTGATATAAATAATAAGAAAAACACAAACAGCCACAATTCAATGCCTGCAATATGTATGTAATTATCCATTGACATTTACACTTCTTTCGTTTATAATATAGGTAAATCATTTTGCTTTGCGCCTTTTGAAGTTAGCCGCTTCAAAGGCGCGTTTTTTATATGTAAAAATCAACCTTGGCATCCGGCGGGGCATCCTCCAATAACTCAAATTCATCGGGATGCTGACGGTAATAATCCGTCATTACGCTTTTAAATCGTGCATCGCGCCGTTCGGCCCATTGTTTTTCTTCCTCTGCCGTTAATTCGGTCAGGGGTTTTATATTATCCTCAGATATAACCAAATACCCGACAACAGTTATCGGTTGGCCCTTTGCCACAATAATCACCTTCCCTTTCTAAAATATTAAAATCGCATTTTGTCCTATAACCCGGGGATATTAAAGTAATACTTCATACGGTCGGTACCACTAAGCTTAAGCTGTGAACGGTTACGTTCTTCCTTTTCTTCAAACGTCTTAGTTATTGCTCGAGACACCTTCAGCCATTCCTGGAAGCTAAGCTCACTCGCCGCTTGCATCACCGCTTCGATTTTCTGTTTTTCCATCCTGCCCTCCTATGATGCCAAAATGTACACGCCGTACATTTTAACCTCCTTAAATTTGTAGCCAGCCTTTTTCAAAGCCGCTACCGTTTGCTTGTTATATGGGGCAGTTGTCACACAAACTACCCTGCCGTCTTTACTTATTATCTGCTTCATTACGAACCGCCCTTTCATCATCAAAATATAAAATATGATCGGTGCTGCACCTGTAAAGCTGTGCGAATGCCAGCAGCTTGTCTGACGGTATCGGAAGAATGCAATGTTCATAATTGTAGAGTGTCTTTTTAGTAATGCCCACGCGCTCACAAACATCTTTCTGTGACAACGTTGCACATTTACGTAAAATAAAAAGACGGTTTTTGTTTTTACATATATCTTTTGACATAAATATCACCTACTTTCACTGCCTCTTACCCCTTCACTATTACTTCTTGAACGTGCATCTATCGTAATGTAAAAATTTTTTAAGAAGGATTAAAATGAATACATGATGGGGTTGAAGTATGAAATACCGCTTAATTGTAAAAATTTGAAATACACCGCATCAAGAAGTAATAGTGAAGAAGCAAGAAGCTATTGTTTTTAATTCCACCACCCGTTATAATTCAAAATAGAAAGGTGGTGATTTAATGAACAATTTTTGTCCGCTAATTAATGGTCCTTGCCGATTCGATTGTGTTTTTATAGAGCAACGCCCTGGAAATTACGGTTATGTAAAAACTTGCGCGTTAGCAAATACAACCAAAGAAGCTTCAATCCGTCCAAACGCCGAATTACTTATCGAACTTAAAAGACTTATTCAAAAATTCTAATATTCAAGCTTTTGCACCTTAGACGTGCCGTCAATTCCTAACTTTGCTATTCTTAAAACATTGTCGGCATCTTCTACGGTGCATTTTTTATCTGCAAGCAAATTTATAACCTCTTTCGCAATTTCAGCTATTTCATCACTCTGCTTTGGATACACATTATTTCCATCCAAAAAATCACCTCCTAAATTCGACACTCATCGTCTTTAAGCTTACTTTTGGTGTTTGGGCAACCCTTGTTGAACTTATAACACCGTTTGCAAAATACGCTGTGCACATCGGGATTAAAGTTTGTCGTCCTGGTTTTCTTCGCTGCATTCTTTTCAGAAACCGTTTCATTTTTCTTCATCGTCTCACCCGCCTTTTAGAAAAATATCGTCACGCAGTTTTTGTGTTAAATTAAGCAATATCGTTAATTTAGTGATTTCACTTGCTCGAAATTCTCTTTTGCCAACGATTTTCAACCAAAGACTGCTACGAGTAATATTCAAGGCCTTGGCTACTTGGTTCTTTTTTAATTTCGAACGCTTAATTACTTCATTCAATTGTTTGGTATCTGTCATACTGTTCACACACTTCCTAAATAAAATTTATGCGTACCATATTTGGTACGTAACATACAAATACTCGAATTACCTATTGCAAGTAATTTTTAGCAGATGTATAATATATTCAACATTTTAGAAAGGAGCGAATATATGGTTAAAATTTATGCTTGTCTATGCGGCAAATGGGAATGCTTAAATAATGACCCCCATTGTGTAATTGGTGAAAATATGCAATCTCCGCATTTGTGGTACGAAGAAGGCGCCAAAATAGCTGCAAAAGAATTTAATGACATAACTTGTCCGGAAGGCAAAGATAGTTATTATAACTTGGACTATCTCAAAATTTATTTCCAAGGCAAATACTATCGCATTAATCCTATTTTTATTCAAATAGTAACTGATTAAAAAGGATAATATGTAACTTCTTCAGGCACGATGCTGAATTCACGTTCAGCTTCGTGTTTTTTCTTTTCAAAATATTGATTAATTGTATGTTGTAATTTTATCCACTCAAAGTAACTAATACCTTCCAGGGCAGAAATATATTTTTTAATATTTTCAGGAATTTCATTCAAAATACTCGCCTCTTTTGTTTAACGGATTAAACGTTATCGTTAAAAAAATTTTTCAACTGACGTCTTTAATGCACTTGCAATTTTTAATAATGTTTTTGTCGTAGTATTTTTAGCGGTGCCACTCTCCAATGCAATTATTGTACCACGACTAACACCACTAATCTCCGCAAGTTTTTCTTGGGTTATTCCCGCCTTTTCTCTCAGCATCTTTATCTTATTATTCATTATTCTCACCTCTATTCGTTCAATCGGTTAAACATAATATATCACATATTGCTTCTCGTGTCAAGTGAATTTAACAAAAAATGTTTAATTTTTTAAACATTGTATCTTGACAGCACTTTCTTGTAATTGTATAATATATTTAACTCTAATTAAGAAGGTGAAAATTTGACACTATCCGAATATATAATCGCGTTTAGAACTCAAAATAATATTTCTCAACGAAAATTAGCAGAAATATGCGAACTATCTAACGGCTACATTTCTATGCTTGAAAATGGAAAAAATCCCAAAACAGATTTACCAATCACCCCAACCATACCTCAATTAATGAAATTAGCAAAAGGTATGGGAACCAATATAGGACATTTATTCAATATTATTGATGATTTACAAATTGATTTACAAAATACAGAATCTTCACTCCTTCTCGATAGTTCTGGATATATGCCAGAAACACAAAATTTACTTGTTTTCAATATGAACAATAGAAAAATTCATGAACATACCATAGCGGACAATAAAACACTAAATGAAATTAACAAGCTCAGTAAAGCGCTAATGCCATATCCCCCTGAACAAATAAACGCTCTTTTACAAATCGTTGAAAACGGCGGCAACATTCCCATCAGCGCCGACATGCCAGAAGATATCAAAGAACTGCTCGCAACCGCGGTTAGCTTATCACCCGAAAGCCGTCAGGCATTAATCCAAGTTGCAAAAACAATGAGGTAACCATCACTTACCTTTACTTGCAAAAAACCTCACGTAACATTAAATTGTGTTACAGGAGGTGTATGTTATGAACTATATTAAACATACTGCAATTAAATTCACAAAAACCATCCGCCTACACAACAGAAATATTAATCTCAAAAATCTTTCTGCCGCTGTAAGCAAACGCAATTTTGCTGTTCGGAAATACTCAACTTCCGAAACCTTGCTAATTGCCTTCGGCCTGTACGATGAAGCACATGATTCCGATGCACTGTCATTTATCGATGAGAACGGTATCGGTCACATCTTCATCGACGATTCTATGCCGGAACAGAAGCAACTATTTGCCCTAGCGCATGAACTCGGTCACATCCAACTTAAGCACGACCCCAAAAAACAAGGCAAACGCCAATTTGAACGCGAAGCAAATTTATTTGCGCATTATCTTCTTGATTCTGACTATGACATAAAACGGCTATTCAACATAATTAAAATTCTTATTGCTGTTTTATGTTTACTTTTTTCTCTCGTTTTCTGTTTGCTTTGTTATAATCTTTTTTCGCCAAAAACCATTAATGAACAACCCATAAAACAAAATCAGGCGCCAAGCCAAAGCTCAGCGCCATCAAATAACACAACAACTGTTTTCTATTATACCCCGCATGGTGAAGTATATCACATATTCCGCGACTGCCAATACTTACGAAATGCCGATACGGTATACTACACAAATACAAAAGTTGAGGGCATTGAACGTATCTGCTCCGCTTGTGAAAAACGACATCCGAGCAAATGATTATTCTTTCATCACCATTCTGCTTCGCTGCAGGTAACTGATAAGTATTCCTAAAAATTCGGTAACGGTTGGCGGTACCGCCATTTCATAACCGGCGACCTCGAACAATTTTGGTCGATTTCTGTTCCATATATGCATTATTATCGTGCGAATATTTCTTTCAATGGTTGTTTCAGAACATTTGCAACGTTGTGCAACCTTAGGATATAACTCTTTATTAACTGCATACAAGAGCACTTCATCCTCAAGTAATAGCTCACAAGCCGCTACCGTTATCGGATATCCCCTATACTTCGCAGTCACCGACATTGAACCCAATAAACCTTTAATTACATTTTGCATTTTATTTCCTCCATTTTGCTTTTTCTTATATAATCTGCCGTTTTATGCAATTATTCTGCAAATGCGACAGTTTTCAACCTATTAGTTTAAATTATTTCCAAATATTACAAATTTGAGGTGAACTTATTATGATTACCGCTGCCGCTTATATCCGTGTATCAACGGATGACCAGCTTGAATTCAGCCCTGACAGTCAATTAAAGGTTATCCGCGACTATGCCGAAAAAAATAATATAACTCTGCTTGAAGACTGCATATTTATGGAAGACGGCGGTAAGTCGGGTAAAAGTATGGCAAAGCGTGACCGCTTCCTCGAGCTTATTGCATTATCCAAAAAGAAGCCTAAGCCCTTTGATATGATTCTAGTGTGGAAGTTTAGCCGTTTCGCACGTAACCAGGAAGAGGCCATCACCTTAAAATCAATGCTCAAGCGTAACGGCATTGACGTTGTTTCTATTTCCGAACCGCTACCCGAAGGTGCTTTTGGCGACCTCGTAGAAAGAATTATTGAATGGACCGACTCGTACTATCTTGTAAACCTCAGTCAAGAGGTTAAGCGAGGTATGAAGGAACGAGCCTCCCGTGGACTTCCCGTAGCTCCCCCACCAATTGGTTACGATTCTAAAGACAATCAATATATCCCCAACGCCGATGCACAGTATATAAAAGGAATATTCACCGATTACCTTAACGGCCTTGGACTTCGTGCAATTGCAGTTAAATACGGTGATTTAGGTATGCGTACCACTCGCGGTAATATGCCCGATAACCGTTGTATCGAATATATGCTTCGCAACCCGGTATATATCGGAAAAATACGTTGGAGCATCGATGGCCGAGCAGCTTCTACACGCCACTACGATAACCCCAACATAATGATTACTGATGGTAAGCACGAAGCAATAATATCGGAAGATCTATTTAATACCGTACAAGATAAGCTTGATGCCCAAAAGCGTATGTACGGCAAATTCCAACGTCGCGAGCAACCTGTAAAATATATGCTCAAAGGTTTAGTCCGTTGTTCTGAGTGTAATTCAACTTTAATTTTGGTTAATACAAAATGTCCGGCGTTTCAATGTCACAGTTATGCAAAAGGATCCTGCAAGGTATCACATAGCATTTCACTTAATAAAGCCAATAAGGCAATTATTGATTACCTTGAGGCAGCCGTTGCAAATGGACAATTTAATGTTTCTCCCACAAGCAGTGATTCGGTACCCGAGGAATACGCAAATTATTCCCGCCTAATTGAAAATGAAAAAGCCAAACTTAACCGTGTAAAAATGGCTTATCAGAACGGCATCGACACGCTTGAGGAATATAAACAAAACAAAGCTAAAATTCTTGAAAACATTTCGAAATTTGAAAAGCTACAAGCAAAGTCTCCCACTCCGAAAATCAATACTAAAGAATATACCAAAAAGGTTCTTGGCGTGCTTAAGGTTATTAAAGACAAAAAACAAACCGAAGCCGCTAAAAATGCCGCCCTGCGTTCGATTATCGAAAAAATAATCTTTATAAAGCGCGAAAACAAATTTAATATATATTTTCATTAAAAACCGTATATCCAAATGCACTATGCACCGCCATATTGGCTGATTATGATCTGTGCGTATTTAGGATTACGGTTTTTTATATTTACGGGAAACTGTAATTTCTTTTCATATTGCCACATAAAAATTATACCTCCTTATATTCCCAGGGCCATTTACCGTCAAGCCATTGCCAACAACCGTTTGCCGTAACGTCAGCAGGGGTTACGATATAATCGCCGAATTGCGCTTCAAATTCTTTTATAAGCTCTGCGCGCTTAAAGCGATATTCCTTTAAAAGCGCCATTGCCTTTTGGTTTGTGGGATGAGTGTCCAAAAAAAGCACAAGCTCATGTATGGCAAAATCGAGCGCGTGAATTTTCTTTTTCAGTTCATATTTTTGGTTCATTTATAATTACCCCCATAATAAAACGGCTTATTAATATTTGGGAAGAGTGTTCCGTTTAAAAATGCGGCGGCTTCGTCATAAACGTGATCAAGCGGCTGCATATTAACAAAAGCCATTGTGAGAACACCGTCGGTATTCTGCGCGGGCATATCGTTACAAATGTCGGTATTAAAACAAATTTGGGGCATTGAATTTTCTGCACCGTTATTAATAGTACGATTACGGAAATCGTTAAAATCAAACATTTTTCTGTCCATTTTATTTCTCCTTTTCGGACATTTTTCGCTTGTCCTATAACATTATATTTTGCTTTTTAAAATGTGTTACCGAAAAATACAAAATATTGTTTAAAAAAACACAAAAAACATATTGTAAAATCTTGACTTTTAATATATAATGTAGGTAATTAGGCGAAATTTGGGAATTTTATAGATATTAACCTTATTTCAAAACAATTAATACAATTAAAGGCTTAAGGGAGGTGCCCGAAAAAATGTATGATTTGATTTCTGCCAAAGCTAACTTTGTAGGCGGCAATATGGAAATGCCCTACACAGTTTTAATTGGTGTCGCCGCAGTCTTTGCCGTTCTTATCTGCATAATTATTATGTGTAAAGTAATCGGTTTAATTTGCGGTGCAAAAAGACCTAAAACGATTGAAAAGGTTGCCGAAGCACCCATTGTTGTTGCTCCCGTTCAACCCATTCAGGACCGTCAGCAGGTTATTGCTGCTGTTTCAGCCGCTGTTGCTGAAGAATTGGGAACTGACGTTTCCGCAATAAGAATTTTATCTTTCAAAAAATTATAAGAAAAAGGTGTTTTATTATGAAAAAATATAATGTTACCGTTAACGGTACCGCTTACGAAATTACTTTAGAAGTTGTTGACGCAGCTGACGTTAAGGCTGCTCCCGCACCCGCTGCCGCTCCTGCTCCTGCTGCAGCACCTGCTCCCGTAGCTGCACCTGCTCCCGTAGCTGCTCCTGCCGGCGGCGAAACCGTTAACAGCCCCATGCCCGGCACAATTCTTTCTATCAACGTACAAAACGGCTCTGCAGTTAAGAAGGGTGACGTTCTCATGATTTTGGAAGCTATGAAAATGGAAAACGAAATTATGTCACCCTGCGACGGTACTGTTGCTTCTGTTAACGTTAATGCAGGCGCTTCTGTTGAAACCGGCGCTGTTCTTTGCGTTATTGCATAATTTCCGTTTTAAGGAGAATTTCAAATGTTAGACGCAGTAATTGAATTTTTAAAACAAACCGGTTTTTATTTGCTTGGTAACGGCTTTTTGCAAGGCGGTTGGAAATATGCTTTTATGATTGCTGTTTCGCTCTTTTTGCTTTTCCTTGCAATTAAAAAGAAATTTGAACCTTTACTTTTAATCGGTATTGCTTTTGGTATGTTACTTACCAACCTTCCCGGTGCCGGTCTTTATAACGAGGCTCTTTGGACTGAATTTATGACTGAGGGTAGTGCGAATTATCACTCATACGGTTACATTCTTGCAAACGGCGGCCTCTTAGACTTCCTTTATATCGGTGTTAAAACCTGTATCTATCCCTGTCTTATCTTTATAGGCATCGGCGCTATGACCGACTTTGGTCCCCTTATTTCAAACCCCAAGTCACTTCTTTTAGGTGCAGCTGCACAGATTGGTATTTTCGCAACCTTTGTTGGTGCTAAATATATCGGTTTTGGCGGTAACGAAGCTGCATCAATCGGTATTATTGGTGGTGCTGACGGCCCGACTGCTATTTTTGTTACTTCAAAATTAGCCCCTGCCTTGCTTGGTCCTATTGCCGTTGCTGCATATAGCTATATGGCATTGGTTCCAGTAATTCAGCCTCCGATTATGAAGCTTCTCACCACCAAGAAGGAACGAGAAATCGTTATGAAGCCCCTTCGTGATGTTTCAAAAACCGAAAAAATCATTTTCCCCATCGCAGTAACAATTCTTGTATCATTGCTTGTTCCTTCTGCAACACCCCTTGTTGGTTGCTTAATGCTTGGTAACCTTTGGAAGGAATGCGGAGTTGCTGAACGTCTTTGCAAAACTGCACAGAACGAGCTTATGAACATTGTTACCATCTTCCTTGGAATTTCGGTTGGTGCAACCGCTACTGCAGACACCTTCCTTAAAACAACAAGACAAATGGTTACCGTTGGCGGCACTGAAATTAATATGCTTCGCCTTCCCACGGTTGAAATTATTGTTTTAGGTGTAGTTGCATTTGGTGTTGCTTCTGCTTGCGGTGTTCTTTTTGCTAAATTTATGAACTTGTTTACCAAGAACAAGATTAACCCCCTTATCGGTTCTGCCGGTGTTTCTGCTGTTCCTATGGCCGCACGCGTTTCGCAGTCTGTCGGTCAGAAGGCAAACCCCTCAAACTTCTTGCTTATGCATGCGATGGGTCCGAACGTTGCAGGTGTTATCGGTTCTGCAGTTGCTGCCGGTGCGCTTATTGCTATATTCGGATAAAGGAGAATTTAAATGAACAACAAGAAATTATTTATTACCGATACCATTTTGCGTGATGCCCACCAGTCACAGGCGGCCACCAGAATGAAGATCGAAGATATGATCCCCGCGCTTGAAAGACTTGACCAGATCGGTTATTGGTCGCTCGAATGTTGGGGCGGCGCTACCTTTGACGTATGTATGCGCTTTTTGAACGAAGACCCTTGGGAAAGACTTCGTACACTTAAAAAATATATGCCCAACACCAAGCTTCAGATGCTATTCCGCGGTCAGAACATTCTTGGTTACAAGCATTATGCTGATGACGTGGTTGATTCCTTCGTTGGTAAGTCAATTGAAAACGGTATTGAAGTTATCCGTATTTTTGACGCACTGAACGATACCCGCAACCTTGAACAGGCGATTAAAAGCTGTAAGAAATACGGTGGTATTTGCGAGCCCGCTTTAAGCTATACCGAAAGCCCCGTTCATAACGAAGAATATTTTGTAAAGCTTGCTAAGGAGCTTGAACAAATGGGCGCTGACGTTATTTGTATTAAAGATATGGCAAACCTGCTTTTGCCCTTTGATGCATATTCACTTGTTAAAAAGCTTAAGGAAAACGTAAACGTTCCGATTCACCTTCACACCCACAACACAACCGGTACAGGTGACATGGTTTATTTGATGGCTGCCCAGGCAGGTGTTGATATTGTCGACACCGCATTGTCCCCCTTGGCAAACGGTACTGCACAGCCCGCAACCGAAGCTTTGGTTGCTACTCTTCAGGGCACTGCTCGTGACACAGGTTTTGACCTTAACAAGCTAAGTGACGTTGCAGCACACTTCCGTACAGTTGCTGATAAAATGAAGGCTGACGGAATTCTTGACCCTAAGGTATTAAACGTTGACACCAAAACACTTATTTACCAGGTCCCCGGCGGTATGCTTTCAAATATGCTTTCACAGCTTAAGCAAGCAGGTAAAGAAGATAAATATTATGACGTGCTTGCTGAAGTTCCGCGTGTTCGCAAGGACTTTGGTTATCCTCCGCTTGTAACTCCTACCAGCCAAATTGTTGGTACACAAGCAGTTATGAACGTTATTGCAGGCGAAAGATATAAGATGGTTCCTAAGGAATCAAAGGGTCTTTTAAAAGGCGAATACGGCCGCTTACCTGCACCTGTGGACGAGGATATCCGCAAGAAGTGCATTGGTGATGATGAAGTTATTACCTGCCGCCCTGCCGACCTTATTAAACCCGAGCTCCCCAAATATAAGGAAGAACTTGAGGCTAAAGGTCTTGGCAATGGCTCTGTTGAGGATGTTTTAAGCTATGCCCTCTTCCCTCAGGTTGCCGAAAAATTCTTCAAGGTACGTGATGCTGCTCCCGTAGTTGATGAAAACGGTGTTCGCAATCTCGTTGTTGAAGATTTATCCATCTAATTTAAAAGCGTACTGAACGATACGTTCAGTACGCTTTTTTAAATTCAAATTATAGTTTATCGCTCTGTTTAATTGGCGGCACATCGTAGGGACAATTCACGAATTGTCCGAAAATAATAGTTAATCGCAACGGGCGATTCGTGAATCGCCCCTACGGGTAATATCAATTAAATTACTGATTATTTACATCCGTCACGGAGCGACACCTAACCTCTTCACTCTTACCTCTTACCTCTTACCTCGCGTCAGCGCTAAACC
>JAZNOE010000027.1:0-28869 GCA_045580625.1 Acutalibacteraceae bacterium
CTGGATTTTTGCGTAGCAAAAAGACTGAGGGAGAGCGCATATAAACGCATTCTCCTTCCGTCAAAACCTTCGGTTTTGCCACCTTCCTCCCGGAGGAAGGCTTACGGGCGATTCGTGAATCGCCCCTACGAAATATACAATTAATTTTTCTATAATTACGAATTACGCATTACGAATTTCGCGTCAGCGATAAACCCCAATTTAACCAATAAAAATGGCAGAACGATTTGTTCTGCCATTTTGTTATTCGCATATAAATGAAATTTCATTTGATTTAAGACCGTCTGCCGCAGCGGTGACGGTGGCGGTGCCTTTTTTGTCACTGCGCACAACCGCAACCACCATACCAGACATTGCTTTTTTATCAGTGCGCAGGAAGGTTTCGGTTTCGCGTTGGTCACCCGCATCGGTTGCATAAATTTCAGCACCCTTGGCAGTAAACGTAACGCGGTTGTCGGCATTGGGGCAAAGGTTACCGTCTTTATCCACAATTTGGGCGGTGATATAGTTTAAATCCTCACCGTCGGCATTGATTTTATCGCGATATGCCGATAAACGGATTTCGTACGGCGCGCCTGCGGTTTTAACCGTTTTGCGCATTGCTTCCTTGCCGTCTTTATAAGCAACGGCGGTAATTTCACCCGGCTCGTAAACCACATTATCCCAAATAAGGCGGAAGCGTTCAACCTGGTTTTGCCATTCGTCCTTTTGGTCTTTAAATTCGGTCTTCTTTTGGGCAAAGGTGCGCTTGCCCTGTGACACTCCGTTTACAAAAAGCTCAACCTCATCATAGTTTGTATAAATATGAACCGGAACGTTTTCGCCGATTTTTTCTTCCCAGTTCCAATGCGGGAAAATGTGAAGAGTGGGAACGTCGGTCCAGACACTGCGATAAAGATAATAACGATTTTTGGGAAGCCCTGCAAGGTCAACAACACCGAAATAACTGCTGCGGGCGGGCCAGTTTGTATAATAAGGAGTAGGCTCGCCCAAATAGTCAAACCCTGTCCAGATAAATTCACCCATAACGGCGGGGAAGTCCTTTTGTGCGGCAATTTCACGCTCGGCATAGTAGGCCCAGGGCGGCGCCATAAGACCGTAATCAGAAATGGCTAAATCTTCCCAGCGCTTATCAGCAATGGTAATTTCAGCAGGGAAATGATAAATTCCGCGGCTTGAAATGCAGGATGCCGTTTCACTGCCTAAAAGCATTTTGTCTGGGTATTTTTGCAAATCGTCACCATAGGTGTGGGGCTTATAATTAAGACCGACAATATCGGTGTAAAACGCCATATATTTTGTATAGCAAGCGGGATAATGCGAAAGGCCGTTTGTAACGGGGCGGGTGGGGTCAGTGGCTTTTACAAGGTCGTATAAATCGCGTGCGACCTGCCAGCCGTAATCGTCAATCTGCTCGCGCACCTCATTGCCGAGTGACCACATAATAACAGACGGGTGGTTGCGGTCACGCTTTATAACGTCAACTGCGTCTTTACGGGCGAATTCATCAAAGGTTTTGGCATAGCCGTTTTTAACCTTTGGAAGCCGCCATTCATCAAAGAATTCATCCATAACGAGAATGCCCATTTCATCACAAAGGTCTAAAAGCTCGGGTGCGGGTGGATTATGGCTTGTGCGCCAAGCGTTAACACCCATACCCTTCATAATTTCAATTTGTCTTTTAATGGCGGACTTGTTGACCGCCGCACCGATGGCGCCCAAATCGTGGTGCATACAAACACCGTTCATTTTAAGGTAACGACCGTTAAGGAAGAAGCCCTGCTTTGTAAATTCGCATATACGGATACCGAATTTTACACTTTCGCTGTAACCATTTTCAAGGGTGATTTCGGCGGTGTAAAGATTAGGCACATCAACGTCCCATAAAATGGGGTTTTTAATTTCTAAAAGCGCGGCATTGGTTGTGGTTTCACACAAAAATTCTTGACCGTCGGGGGCGGTAATTTTTGCCTTAAAGCCGTTTGTATTTATAAGCTCGGCCGAAATATCAAGCACCGCCAGGCCTTTATCAGCATAGGTCTGTCTAACCCAAATGCCGTTATATGCAATGTGCTTTTCGGGCTTTGAAACAAGGCGCACGTTTCGGTAAATGCCTGCACCCGAATACCAGCGGCCACTGTTTTCGCGCACTTCGGCATAAACTGCAATTAAATTTTCTTCACCATAATTTACAAAATCGGTGATATCAACCGAGAATGACTTATAACCAAAATGATTTTGACCGACTGATTTTCCGTTTATGTAAATGCGGCTGTTCCACATAACGCCGTCGAATTCTAAAAACACCTTATCGGTTTTTTCAATTTTAACCCATTTTCTATAAACGCCTGCACCAACCATAGGCAGACCGCCTGTCCAACCGGTGATAACCTGGGGTTTTGTCATACCGTCTTCAATAATCTGGTTGACGGTGGCATCGTTATCGGCAGAAAAATCGCCCTCAATACCCCAGTCGTGCGGTATTCTGACCTCGCGCCAGTCACCGTCATCATAATCAGGCGCAAAAACGCTTTCATCTATAGTATCAAGCGGGAATTTTTTGAATTTAAAATTGGTTTTAAGGTTCATAAGCTCATCTCCCTTATAAAAAAACCATATAGGTTTTGCCTTATCTTAACACAAAACCTATATGGTTACAATATAAAAATTTGGTTTATTTAGCTTTTGTTTCGCAATAGACACAGCGATAAACACGATTTTGCTTATCGGTAAGCTTGAACACCTGTGGAAGCTCCTGCTCGGTGGTGGTAATGCATCTGGGGTTTTTGCATTTAATAACGTTTTCAAGCTTTTCGGGAAGCTCAATTTGCTTTTTTTCAACAATGTTGCCGTCTTTAATTACGTTAACGGTAACGTCGGGGTCAACATAGCCCAAAACATCGGTTTTAAGGTTAATTGCCGAATCAATTTTTATAATATCCTTTTTGCCCATTTTTTTGCTGGGGGCATTTTTAATAAGCGCAACCTGACAGTCAAGCTCATCAAGACCTAAAAGCGAATAAATTTTCATACCAAGCCCCGCGGTAATATGATCGATAACAATGCCGTTTTTTATGGTATCAACTGTCATTTATTCCACCTCCAGAAGCATTAAAATAAGCGCCATTCTTACAAATTTGCCGTTTAACACCTGCTTGAAATAGCACGCGCGGGGATCATCATCAATTGCAACGCTTATTTCGTTAACACGCGGTAGCGGATGCATTATTGAAAGGTCCTTTTTGGCGGTAACAAGCTTTTCGGGGGTTAAAATATAGCTGTCCTTAAGGCGCAGATATTCTTCTTCATTGAAAAAGCGTTCGCGCTGAACACGTGTCATATACAAAATATCAAGCTCAGCCATAACCGCTTCCAAATCGGTAGTTTCCAAAAATTCAAAGTTATCGTTTTTAAGTGATTCTTTGATATATTCGGGCACCTTAAGCTCGTTGGGTGAAATGAAAATAAACTTAACGTTTTTATAACGGCGAAGCGCGGTTATAAGCGAATGAACCGTTCTGCCAAATTTAAGGTCACCGCAAAAGCCGACGGTTAAATTTTCAAAACCGCCCTTTTCGCGCTTAATGGTAAGCAGGTCGGTAAGTGTTTGGGTGGGGTGATTGTGACCGCCGTCACCCGCATTGATAACCGGAATGGTGGCATTCATTGAAGCCACAAGCGGTGCACCTTCTTTGGGGTGGCGCATTGCGATAATATCGGCATAGCAGGAAACGGTTTTTGCCGTATCTGCAACACTTTCGCCCTTAGCCGAAGAAGAGCTTTGCGCTTCGGAAAAGCCAAGAACGTTGCCGCCAAGCTCGTACATAGCGGCTTCAAAGCTGAGTCTTGTACGGGTGGAAGGCTCGAAAAACAGGGTTGCAAGCTTTTTGCCCTTGCATTTTTCAGCATATTTTTCGGGATTTGCGATAATATCGTTTGCTTTTTCTAAAAGCGCGTCAATTTCACCGAGAGATAATTCAGCAATGTCAATTAAACTTCTCATTTCAATTATTCCTTTGCGCCGTTGATGGCGAGATAATTCTTAATACGTTCAACGTTTTCGGCATTCTTTTCATCTTCGCTTAAGTATTCAATAATATCGTAAACGTCAACAACAGAATATACGGGGAAGCCGAATTCTTCACCAACCTCAGCCATTGCTGATTTTTCGGTTTTGCCCTTTTCCTTGCGGTCAACCATAACGAAAACAGCCGCAACCTTGCTGTCGGGAAGCGAAGACAAAATTTCCATACTTTCGCGAATGGCTGTGCCTGCGGTGATAACGTCCTCAACTATTACGATATCTTCACCCTGCGGCTTGTAGCCAACGAAAACACCGCCCTCGCCGTGGTCCTTTTCTTCTTTTCTGTTAAAGAAAAACGGAACGTCTAAGCCTTGCTTTGAAAGTGCACAAGCAACGGATACCGCAATCGGAATACCCTTATAAGCAGGGCCGTAAAGTACAGTCTTTTTATTGCCGATTTTTTCAAAATAAGCCTTTGCGTAAAATTCGCCCAATTTTGATATCTGGTCGCCTGTTTTAATGTCACCTGCATTTATAAAATAAGGAATTTTTCTGCCTGATTTAGCGGTAAAATCGCCAAATTTCAAAACACCTGCGTTTTCTAAAAACTGAATAAACTCTCGCTTATATCCTTCCATTTTTCTTCTCCTTTAATTTTATAACGACCGAAAAGCCTTCTCCAGCGGAGAAGGGGGACCGCTTGCGGTGGATGAGGAGAACACTAAAAGTAACTACTAACATTACTCTCCTCATCCGTCTTTGCCTCACGGCAAATCCACCTTCTCCGCTGGAGAAGGCTGACGGACGTTCCATTAAAATTTTATATTTTCTTCATTTAATCCTAAATGCAACAATATATCTTGACACACCGAATTAAAGCGTTGATTTATGTCATTATTGGTATAACGCAAAACCGTTATACCTAAATTTGAAAAATCCTCGTCCCGATTTTTATCTTTTATAACATTTTCGTCAAAACCATGACCTTGACCGTCAAGTTCAATAACAATTCTGTTTTTTGCTATAAAAAAGTCGACGATATAATTACCTATATTCTTCTGTCTATTAACTGTAATCGGTAATTTTTTAAGAAAATCATACCAAAGATGTTTTTCTTCGGGTGTCATATTTTTGCGTAAATTTTGTGCTAAAGAAACATAATTTTTATTGTAACGATAAATCATTATTTATCCAATGAATTCTTCACAGCAACGTGTATAAGCCGCAACAGGGTCAGCCGCGGCGGTAATGGGACGACCCACAACGATATAGTCACTACCGATTTCCTTTGCGGCGGCAGGGGTCATAACACGCTTCTGGTCGCCAACGTCACCGTCAGCAAAGCGCACACCGGGGGTCACGGTAACAAAATTCTTACCGCAACGGTCGTGTACCTTACCAGCTTCTAAAGGTGAGCAAACCACACCGTCAAGTCCCGCATTTGCGGCATTTGCGGCATAATGCATTACGACCTCATCAATGGGGGATTTGATTAAAAGGTCGTTTTCCATTGTTTCCTGGTCGGTTGAAGTTAACTGTGTAACTGCAATTAAAATGGGGCGGGTGCCGTCTTCGCGGGTAAGACCTTCAAGTGCGGCCTTCATCATATTAACTGTACCTGCGGCGTGAAGGTTTGTCATATCAACGTCAAGTCGTGACAAAACAGCCATTGCCTTTTTAACGGTGTTGGGGATATCGTGAAGCTTTAAGTCCAGAAAGATTTTGTGACCGCGCGCCTTGATTTCACGCACAATTTCGGGACCTTCGGCATAAAAAAGCTCCATACCGATTTTAACAAAAGGCTTTTTGCCTGTGAATTTGTCTAAAAAAGTTAAAACCTGTTCCTTACTATTGAAATCGCAAGCAATAATAACGTCCTTACCCATTTTAATGTGCGCCTCCTATAATTTCATTTAAGTCCTTAATTCCATATTTTTCCATTGTTTTAGGCAGCATATTTATAATGTCGCGGCAAGCGAAAGGATTTACAAGGTTTGCTGCACCCACCTGCACTGCAGTTGCGCCCGCAAGCATAAATTCAATAACGTCTTCAGCAGTCATCACACCGCCCATACCGATTATCGGAATTTTTACCGCATCGTAAACCTGATAAACCATTCTGACAGCCACAGGCTTTATTGCAGGACCCGAAAAACCGCCCATTTTGTTTGCTAAAACAGGCTTTTTGGTCTTTAAGTCAATTTTCATACCAAGTAATGTGTTGATAAGTGAAATGCCGTCGGCGCCCTCAGCCTCGCAAGCCTTTGCGATTTCGGCAATATCGGTAACGTTGGGGGAAAGCTTAATGATAACCGGCTTGTCTGTAACCTTTTTAACCGCCTTTGTAACTGCCGCCGCATTTGCGGGGTTTGTACCAAAAGCAAGCCCGCCGCCGTGAACGTTAGGGCAGGAAATGTTAACTTCAAACCAGCCGATCTGGTCTTCGCTGTTTAGTTTTTCGCAGGTGTAGACGTAATCCTCAACCGAAAAGCCGCTGACGTTTGCCATAACCTTTTTATGAAAACATTCTTTAAGCTTTGGAAGTTCATTTTCAATAACTGCATCAACACCGGGGTTTTGAAGACCGACGGAATTAAGCATACCGTTTTCAACCTCGGCAATGCGGGGTGTGGGGTTGCCAAAACGCGGGTCCTTGGTGGTGCCCTTAAACGAAAATGTGCCAAGGCGGTTTATATCGTAAAGCTCGGCAAATTCATACCCAAAGCCAAAGGTACCGCTTGCAGGGATTATGGGATTATCGAGCGTAATACCGCAAAGATTAACTTTTGTGTTCACCATATAATCTCCTCCCTGTAAAGCACGGGGCCGTCCTTACAAATTCGTTTATTGCCGTATTTAGTTTTACAGCTGCAGCCCATACAAGCACCAAAGCCACAGCCCATACGCTCTTCAAAGCTGTATTGACCGCTTGTTTTTGCGATCTTTTCAATAGCTTTAAACATAGGCATTGGACCACAGGTGAAGAAATAGTCATAATCTTCACCCATAGCATCGGTTACAAAGCCTTTAATGCCTGCACTGCCGTCAACAGTAGTAATTATTACCTTAACGCCAAGCATTTCGAAAGCCTTGTCATAAAAAATCTCACTTTTGGTGTTAAAACCAAGAATAACCGTAGGGGTTTTGCCCATTTTCACAAGCTCTTTACAAAGATTGTAAAGGGGCGGAATACCCACACCGCCGCCAATTAAAAGCGGTTTTTCAGTGGGCACTTCGGGGTTAAAGCCGTTGCCCAGACCGACCAGCAAATCAAGGCTGTCACCGGCACTCATTTTTGACATTTGTTCGGTGCCATCGCCCACAACCTTGTAAATTATGGTTATGGTTTTGTCGGTATAATCACATACCGAAATGGGGCGGCGCAAAAACTTACCCTCAAGCTTAATGTTAACAAACTGACCCGGTGCAATAAGGGCTGAAGTGTCACCTTGGAGCACCATACTGTATACCGTGTCGGTCAGTGCATAGTTGTAAAGAATTTTATAAATTCCCTGTTTGGTCATAGTAAAATACCTCATAATAAATGGATAAATTTATATTCGTTTTCGCTTAGCGAAAACACCAAAATTATTCATTATTCATTTTTCATTATTCATTTAAAACATAGAAAGTGTTTTATGCATCAATTGTAGAAATTGTAAGTGTGGTTTCTTCCAGCACGTCTAAAAGCACGCGAACTGTGTCAAGCGCGGTAAACAAGGTTACGTTGTTTTCGGTTGCGCAAAGGCGGATTTCGTGACCGTCGGTAAACGGACCGTGTGAATTAATGTCGCGTGTGTTGATAATATACGCAATATGACCCTGACGGATAGCTTCGGGAATTTCATCACTGCCCTCACCTATTTTATGAAGCACATGGGTGCGAATTCCGTTTTTCTTTAAAAATTCGGCAGTGCCTGTTGTGGCTTCAATATTAAAGCCAAGGTTATAAAAACGCTGAATAAGTGGTAAAGCCTCTTCCTTATCACAGTCGGCAATGGTTACAAATACCGTACCGTAATTCTGAAGCTTCATTCCGCTTGCCTGAAGCGCCTTATAAAGCGCACGGGTAAGCTTATCATCATAACCGATGGCTTCGCCCGTTGACTTCATTTCGGGTGAGAGATAAGCGTCAAGACCGCGTATTTTATTAAACGAGAACACCGGAACCTTTACGTAATAACGCTTTTTCTCTTCAGGGTAAACGTCGAATATGCCCTGTTCCTTTAAAGATTTGCCGAGAATTACTTCGGTTGCGATATCTGCCAGACTGTAACCCGTAGCCTTTGATAAGAAGGGTACTGTACGGGAAGAACGGGGGTTTACTTCGATGATGTAAACGTTTTCGTTTTCATCAACAATGAACTGAATGTTGTAAAGACCGACAATGCCGATGCCAAGACCCAGTTTTTTAGCGTACTGTAAAATTATGCCCTTGACCTTGTCGGAAATACTGAAGGTGGGATAAACGCTTATTGAGTCACCGCTGTGGATACCTGTTCTTTCAACAAGCTCCATAATACCGGGAACAAAGACGTCGCATCCATCGCAAATAGCGTCAACCTCAACCTCTTTACCCTTAATGTATTTATCAACCAAAACGGGGCGGTCTTCATCAATTTCAACCGCGGTTTTAAGGTAGGTGCGAAGCTGATTTTCGTCAGCAACTATCTGCATTGCACGACCACCCAGAACAAATGACGGGCGCACAAGCACGGGATAACCGATTTCAGCCGCCGCTTCAACGCCTGCTTCAATGTTGGTAACCGCTTTACCCTTGGGCTGCGGAATATCAAGTGATTTAAGCACCTTTTCAAAGCTGTCACGGTTTTCAGCGCGTTCAATTGCCTCGCAGTCGGTGCCGATTATCTTAACACCGCGCGCCATTAAAGGCTCGGCCAAATTAATTGCAGTCTGACCGCCGAGTGATGCAATAACACCCTCGGGCTGTTCGAAATCGATAATATTCATTACGTCTTCGGGGGTTAAGGGCTCAAAATAAAGCTTGTCAGAGCAGGTATAGTCGGTTGAAACGGTTTCGGGGTTGTTGTTGATAATAATTGCTTCATAACCCGAATTTTTAATGGTGGTTACCGCGTGAACGGTAGAATAGTCAAATTCAACACCCTGACCGATACGAATGGGACCTGCACCTAAAACAACAATCTTCTTTTTATCGGTTAAACGCGAAGCGTTTTCGCCTGTATAAGAAGAATAAAAATAAGGAATATACGCGCCTGTATGGCAGGTGTCAACCATACGGAAAACGGGCAAAAGCTTGTTTTCTTTGCGGAATTTGTAAACGTCAAGCTCACCGCAAGACCACATTCTTGCAACGTATTTATCCGAAAAGCCCATTTTCTTTGCATTACGAAGTGTTTCAAGGTCAAACTTGTTGTTTTTAAGGCTTTCTTCCATATCAATAATACGCTTAATCGCTTCAAGGAAGAATGACGTAATTTTTGTGATTTCGTGAATTTCCTCAACCGTTGCGCCGCGATACAAAAGCTCGGCAATGGCAAAGAGATTATCATCTCTGAACTGTGCAATATATTCGCGAAGCTCGTCATCGGTCATATTGTCAAATTTATGGTGATAAAGGTGGTTTATACCAATTTCGAGTGAGCGTGTGCCCTTTAACAGACTTTCTTCTAAAGTAGCACCAATGCCCATAACCTCACCCGTTGCCTTCATCTGTGTGCCGAGAATGTTTGAAGCGGTGGTGAATTTATCAAACGGAAAACGGGGCAATTTGGCAATAATATAGTCAAGCTTAGGTTCAAACGCGGCATTTGTGTTTGCAATTTTAATTTCATCAAGGGTCATACCAACCGCAATTTTAGCGGTAACGCGTGCAATGGGGTAACCGCTTGCTTTTGATGCAAGCGCTGATGAACGCGAAACACGGGGGTTAACTTCAATGAGATAATATTCACTGCTGTCAGGATTTAAGGCAAACTGAACGTTACATCCGCCTTCAATTTTTAATTCGCGGATAATTTTAATGGCGCTGTCGTTAAGCATTTTAAGGTCGTGGTCATTAAGGGTCATAATGGGTGCCACAACGATAGAGTCACCCGTATGCACACCGACAGGGTCAATGTTTTCCATACCGCAGATGGTAATTGCAGTAACGGCACCGTCGCGCATAACTTCAAATTCAATTTCCTTATAGCCTTTAACGCTTTTTTCAATTAAAACCTGATGCACGGGGGACAGCTTAAACGCATTAAGACCGGTTTCAATAAGCTCTTTTTCATTATAGGCAAAGCCACCGCCTGTACCGCCCAAAGTAAACGCAGGGCGCAAAACAACGGGGTAACCGATTTCTTCAGCGGCCGCCTTTGCTTCTTCAAGACTGTAGGTAATGCGGGAAGGAATGGTAGGCTCACCGATAGATTCACAAAGTTCTTTAAACATTTCGCGGTCTTCGGCGCGCTGAATGCTTTCACTGCTTGTGCCCAAAAGCTCAACACCGCATTCCTTCAAAATACCCTTTTCTTCAAGCTGCATTGCAAGGTTAAGACCTGTCTGACCGCCAATGCCCGGCACAATTGCGTCGGGGCGTTCATATCTTATAACCTTTGCCACAAATTCAAGGGTTAACGGCTCCATATAAACCTTATCGGCAATGGTGGTGTCGGTCATAATGGTTGCCGGATTAGAGTTGCAAAGTACAACCTCATACCCTTCTTCCTTAAGCGCAAGACAAGCCTGTGTGCCTGCATAGTCAAATTCAGCCGCCTGACCGATAACGATAGGACCCGAGCCGATAATTAAAATCTTTTTTAAATCTTTTCTTTTTGCCATAATTATTCTCCCAATTTGTCGTTTTTATAAACGACCTTGTCATTACATACCGTCAATAAACATTCGCCGTAAAGCTCAACCCCTTCAAATGGTGTTGTTTTACCCAGCGATAAAAATTCTTGCGGATTAACCTTTGCTTTTTTATCCAAATCCCACACGGTTGTGCCGCTATCGGGTATACCGAAGCGCTCGCGCGGGTTTATTGCCATTAATTCAACCAGCTTTTCCAAAGTAATTATACCCGTTTTTACCAGATAAGTATACATAACCGAAAAAGCCGTTTCTATGCCCACCACACCAAAAGCGCTTTTTTCTAGTCCTTTTGATTTTTCTTCATTACTGTGCGGCGCGTGGTCGGTGGCTATCATATCAATAGTGCCGTCCTTTATGCCTTCAATAAGAGCCAGGCGGTCAGCTTCTGACCGAATGGGCGGGTTCATTTTAAAGCGTCCGTCTTCTTTTAAATCCATATCGTTGAACACAAGGTAATGGGGTGCGGTTTCGCAAGTGACGTCCACACCGTCGGCCTTGGCTTTTCGGATCAAATCCACACTTTCTTTAGTAGAAATGTGGCACACGTGATATTTACAGCCAATTTCTTTTGCAAGCTTTAAATCGCGTTCAATGGGCACCCATTCGCTTTCGCTGCAAATGCCTTTATGCCCGTGAGCCTTAGCATATTCGCCGTCGTGTATATACCCGCCGTGAAGAAGTGAATTTTCTTCACAATGGGCAACAATTATTTTACCCTCGCGCTTGGCGTTTATCATGGCTTTTCGCATTAATTCTTCGCTTTGAACACCCTTGCCGTCATCCGAAAAAGCAAAGGCATTTGAAAGTGCCTTAAAATCGGTAAGCTCATTTCCCTTTTGCCCCACCGTGATAGATGCATAAGGATGAACGTTTATAACCGCATCACGTTTTATTATGTCTAATTGTTGTTGCAGGTTATTGACCGTGTCGGGTACGGGGTTTAAATTGGGCATTGAGCAAACGTCACTGTATCCCCCGCGGGCGGCCGCCCTTGTACCCGAAAAAATTGTTTCTTTATAAGAAAAACCCGGCTCTCGTAAATGTACGTGTACATCACAAAAAGCCGGTAAAACAACTAGATTATTAAAATCGGAAATAGTGGTGCCACAGTCAAATGAAAAGTTCTTCAAAACGAATTGCTTATTTTGATAAACCTTTGCGTTTTTAACTATCACGGTCAGCACCCCTTAACTATGTTCAAATTTCAGTATATTTTATCATAACATATATATATTGTCAAGAAATTTAAAGCTTTGTGAAAGAAATAAATTGTAAATTTTAAAAGTTTGTGTTACAATAAAACAAATTATGTTATAAGGAGAAATGTGCGTGTCATTTCCGTTAGATAAAATAAGGAATTTTTGTATTGTTGCACACATCGACCACGGTAAATCCACTTTAGCCGACCGCTTGCTTGAACACACCCAGTCGGTGGCAAGCCGTGATATGGAAGAACAGATACTTGACAGTATGGATTTGGAAAGGGAACGCGGTATTACCATTAAGGCCCACGCGGTTACCCTTTATTATGATGCCAAGGATGGCGAAAGATATGAGCTTAATTTAATTGACCCGCCCGGGCACGTTGACTTTAATTACGAGGTGTCACGTTCTTTGGCGGCGTGTGAAGGCGCGGTACTTATTGTTGACGCAAGTCAGGGCATTGAGGCGCAAACCCTTGCAAACACCTATCTTGCGGTTGACCACGGGCTTGAAATTTTGCCTGTTATCAATAAAATTGACCTCCCTTCGGCCGAGCCTGAACGGGTTAAGGGTGAAATTGAAGATATTATCGGTATTCCTGCCGACAATGCACCCCTCATTTCAGCAAAAACGGGTATAAACATCCCCGAAGTTTTAGAAAAAATTGTTACCGAAATTCCCGCACCCAAGGGTGACCGCAACGCTCCCCTTTCTGCCTTGATTTTTGACTCTTATTATGACCCATATAAGGGTGTTATCGTTTATTTCCGCGTAGTAAGCGGCAAAATTAAAAGCGGTGACGTCATTAAAATGATGGCTACAGGCGCACAGTTTGACATTGTCGAACTTGGTCGAAAGCGCGCAACTTCGCTTGAGCCCTGCGACGTTTTAGAAGCGGGCGAGGTTGGTTATCTTGCCGCATCAATTAAGACAGTAAGCGAAGCACGTGTAGGTGACACCATCACTTTAGCGGACAACCCTGCACCGCAGGCGCTTGAAGGCTACCGCAAGGTAAACCCCGTTGTTTTCTGCGGTATTTACCCCGCAGACGGCGCGAAATATCCCGATTTGCGTGACGCGCTTGATAAATTGCAGCTTAACGATGCTTCCCTTTTGTTTGAGCCCGAATCTTCAAACGCGTTGGGCTTTGGCTTCCGCTGCGGCTTTTTGGGTCTTTTGCACATGGAAATTATTCAGGAAAGACTTGAACGCGAGTATAATTTAGACCTTGTCACCACCGCACCCAGCGTTGAATATAAGTTTACTTTATCCACAGGCGAAACAATTACGGTGGATAACCCCACAAACTATCCCGACCCTGCGATTATTGTTGACGCGCTTGAACCGGTGGCCGACGTTCATATTTATTCACCAAGCGGCTTTGTCGGCACGATTATGCAGCTTTGCGAAGAACGCCGCGGTGTTTACACCGATATGAAATATATGGGTGACCGCGTGGACATTCATTACATTATGCCTATGGGCGAAATTGTTTACGACTTTTTTGATGCGCTTAAATCACGCACAAAGGGTTACGCAAGCTATGATTATGAAATGAAGGGCTATGAAAAGTCGAAGCTTGTAAAACTTGACGTTTTGCTTGCAGGCGATATGGTCGATGCGCTTTCATTTATTGTTCACAGCGATAATGCTTATGCCCGCGCACGCAAAATTGCCGAAAAACTAAAAGAATTTATACCAAGACAGTTGTTTGAAGTGCCCGTTCAGGTGGCCGTTTCGGGCAAGGTTATTGCACGTGAAACGGTAAAGGCTATGAGAAAAGACGTGCTTGCAAAGTGTTATGGCGGTGACATTACCCGTAAGAAAAAACTGCTTGAAAAGCAAAAAGAAGGTAAAAAACGTATGCGCCGCTTAGGTAACGTTGAAGTTCCGCAGGAAGCCTTTATGGCGGTATTAAAATTAGACGAGTAGGTGACAAAATGGCAAAACGAAGCAAAAGACAGCAGGCAATTTTAAAACGCAATTTGTTTTTGGGTGGCGTAAGTCTGGTGCTTATTGCCGCTATCGCATTGCTGATTTGGATTATAGCGTCGGGTATGAGTGATAACGGCAATAACGAAAGTTCAAAGCCGGACACAACACAAAGCCAGACCGAATCAACAGACAATACTTCAAGCGATAACACTTCTTCAGAAGAAGATACCAAAAAACCGCTTGATACAACCGATGTTCCCGTTCAGCTGGGTGATTTTACAGGTAATGCAAATTATAACCGCACAGTTTTGGTAAATTATAAAAATTCATTACCCCAGTCAGAAATTGACAACAACCCCAATTTAATTGTCTTCCCGCTTTCATACAAAAAAGGGTCTGAAGGTGAAATTTACCGCAAGCTTGATAAGGATATGTGGCCTTATTTAAAGGCTATGATGGATGCCGCACGCGCAGACGGTATTGATATCGGTGTTATTTCGGCTTGGCGAAGCTACAGCACACAGCGCATTTTGTTTGATGACAAGGTAAGCAGACTTAAAAGTCAAGGCTATTCACAGGAAGCCGCCGAAAAGGAAGCCGCAACCTGTATTGCGCTTCCCGGCACAAGTGAACACCATACAGGTCTGGCGGTTGACTTTAACAGTACAAGCCAGTCGTTTGAAAACACAAAAACCTTTGCCTGGCTTAAGAAAAATGCCGAAAATTACGGCTTTATAATGCGTTATCCAAGCGATAAAATGGATATAACCGGAGGTATCATTTACGAGCCGTGGCACTGGCGCTATGTTGGTATTAACATTGCCAAGGAAATGAATTCGCTTGGTATGTGTTATGAAGAATATTGCGAATATAAAGGCTTTGAAGGTTATAATTATTAAACTGAAAGCGGCAGGAATTATCCTGCCGCTTTTTATTTTATTGATACATTTGGGAATAAAAAAGCACCGACAGTTGCCTGCCGGTGTTTTTAATTATTTGTTTACATAATAAGGATTGGGTTTGGTAAGAATGATGATCAAGTCAACGATAACGCCGATGAGACAGAGACCACCGGTAAATATGTATAAAATACCCATACCGATTTTGCCTTCGTAGAACTTGTGAATACCAAAGCCGCCCAAGAAGAAGCAGAGTAAAAATGCTACCCACTTGTTAATTTCTTTGCCGGTTTGAACGTTTGTTACTTCTTGATTTTCCATTTG
Organism: Acutalibacteraceae bacterium; assembly: GCA_045580625.1. Lineage (GTDB taxonomy): Bacteria > Bacillota > Clostridia > Oscillospirales > Acutalibacteraceae > UBA737. The sequence goes on from JAZNOE010000027.1 coordinate 15,229, forward strand.
AAAAATCCCCCTTATAAATTTTTGTTCATTATATCACTAAAAATTACAAGTGTCAACATTTTTCTGCAAAATATACCAATTTTTCGGTTTTGCGGGGCATATTTTTTGTATTTATTATAAAAAAACAGCCATAATATTCTAAACGAGGTGAAATTATGGCAGGTCAGATTAATGATTATCGGCAGCAATATATAAGCGGAAATTTGCAAAACGATTTAAAAACCTTTAAAGATATTTTTAAAAATGACGCAACCCTTCGCATAAAGCAGATTTCTGCAAGGAAAGACGTCCCGTTTGATGCCGCGCTTTTGTATATTGACGGTATGGTTGATTCAAATCAGCTTAATGAGGCGGTAATAAAGCCACTTGTAATGATGAAGGTTAAAAATGACAGCCAAAGTATTGCAGAATACATTGAAAAACAGCTGCTTTTTGCAAGGGACGTTAAAACCCAGAATGATATTTCAAAAATTTTAGAGGGCATTTTATACGGTGAAGCGCTTTTGCTTATAGATAAAAGTAAAACCGCACTTATGCTTGACGTAAAGGGCTTTCGTACCCGCGGTATAACCGAGCCCGAAAACGAGCGTATAATTGAAGGTCCGCGTGAAGGGTTTGAGGAAGCGGCGCTTTTAAATCTCGCAATGCTTCGCCGCAAGCTGCAAACTCCCGATTTGTGTATAGAGCTTACCCGTGTGGGCAGGCGGTCAAATACGGCGGTGTTTATTTGTTATCTTGGCGAGCTTGCCGACAAAAGGACCTTGCAAAGGGTCAAAAAAAGTCTGTCTGAAATTGATATTGACGGTGTTTTGGATTCAAATTATATAACCGAAGAAATTTCGCCGCATCCGTTTTCAATTTTTAAAACCATTGGCCGCACCGAACGTCCCGACGTTGTTGCCGCGCGCCTTTTAGAAGGGCGAATTGCCGTTATCGTTGACGGCACGCCAATGGTAATGACACTGCCATATTTATTTTCTGAAAATTTTCAGTCGGATGAAGACTATTACCAAAGCTTTTGGCTTGGGTCGCTTGGCCGCATAATGCGTTATTTTTGCTTTGCAATTTCAATAATAACCCCTGCGCTTTTTGTGGCAATAACCACCCTTCATCCCGAATTTTTACCCACAAGCTTTTTGATAACTGTTTTAGGTCAGCGCGCAGCAGTGCCCTTTTCAATTGTAAGCGAAATTGTAGGTATGATATTAATTTTTGAAATTTTAAAGGAAACAGCGGTCAGAATGCCGCAAAACATCGGTCCCGCGCTTTCGATTGTGGGCGGTCTTGTGGTGGGGCAGTCGGCGGTTGAGGCCAAAATAATCAGCGCCCCCACCCTTATAATTGTGGCACTTTCGGGCATTGCGGGGTTAATGCTGCCCCGTCTTCGGGCGGCGGTCTTCTTTTTAAGGCTTGGGCTTGTAATTCTTGCCGCATTTTTCGGGCTTTACGGTCTGTTTTCGGGGGTTATTTTACTATTAATGTATATAATTTCACTTAAAAGCTTTGAAACGGGGTATACCTTATCGCTTGACCGCATAAGCTTTCAGTCACTTAAGGACAGTATATGGCGTGCGCCCTGGAAATTTATGAAAACCCGCCCGATTTTTAATAAAAATATCATAAGGCAGAAAAAACAATGAAAAAGCTATTAATAATTCTTTTGTGCCCGCTTTTGTTATGCGGTTGTCAGCAAAAACCGCAGCAATATCTTATAACCGCCATCGCCGCCGATTATGACAAGGGGCTTTACACCCTTTATTTTGAAGCGGTTATCACCAATACCGAAAAGCAAACCGAAAAACGCGAGGTGCTGACCGCAAACGGTCGCACCCTTTTAGAAGCGGTAGAAAATATCAATAAGCAAGCAACCCTGCCGCTTTTAACGTCGCATTGCGGCATTGTGGCGGTGGGCAGGGGTATAACCCGCACAAAGCTTTTGGGAATAATGCGTTATTGCAAGAAAAACCCCGACGTTACCCTTTCGGTGCAGTTTTTAAAAACTGATGACCCCGAAAAGCTCTTGAATACAGAACCGATTTCCTCAATAAGTGTGGGGTATGATTTAGTAAGTATGCTACGTAAATCAGACAAAAATTATAAAAACCGACTTTTTGAAATTTATGATAATCAAAGCCCTGTTTTGCCCGAAATAAAGCTAACTGAAAAGGGGTATTATTTTGACTAAGCTAAAGCCTTTTTCGCACCATTTTGTCTGGCTTTCCTGCCTTTTTATTCTTGGCAGTGCGGTTATAAATCTGCCTGCAAATAATGCCGATAAATTAACTTTTTTAGGGTTTGTGATAGCGGTTGTGCTGACAATTCCCTTCCTTTTTGCAGTGTATAAATGGGATTTTTTGAAATATCCTATTATTTTGCTGGCTTTGTATGTTGCCGCCGACACCTTTGTTGTGTTTTTGAATTTTATTTCGAACACACTTTTGGGCAGCGGTCAAAACTTTTGGGTGGTGCTTTTATTTTTACTTCCACTTTTATATTTTTGCTTTAGAAAATACACCGAAATTTTTAATTTTTCGCTTATTTGCGGTGTGATTTGCGCTTTTCTTATAATATTCTTCTTTTTTGCGACTTTTAAAGACTTTAATTTTAAAAATATTTATATATATTCATTCCCAAAGGTGAAAAATCTTGTTTATCAGGTTTTGCCTTATATAAAAAACGTCACATTGCCGATACTTGTGCTGACCTATTTTGCAAAGTTGCAAAGGCTTCAAAAAAGGGTGGCATTTGCAGGCACTTTTATAGGCAGTATGTTGCTAATTTTAAGCATTTTAAATTCGGTTTTGCTGTTTGGCTGCAGTATGGCGGGCGAGCTTAAGTACCCTTATGCAGATGCAATAAGTACGGTCACCTTCGGCAATTTGTTTTCGCGGCTTGACGGCTTTTCTTATTTTATTTATTTTGTAACCGCCCTTATAAAAATCACCGTTTGTGTAAAGGTGGTTTGTGAAGAAATAAAAAAATACCGCATCCATTAAAAATGATGCGGTATTTTTTTATTTGTTTTTAAATTCATTCACCCAATTCTGAACGCGCTTGAATTCGTCGGTAAGGATGACGTCCATACCCATTTTTACAAATTCTTCGGTTTCTTCACGGGTGTTTGACCAGCAAATATTGCAGATTATGCCGTGCGCGTGGGCTTTATCAAGCATTTCCTGGTTATAATAAGGCTTGTAAAACTGAAGGCGCTCTACCCCTAATTCAATTGCGCGGTCAACAATTGCCCAATTTCGTGAAAAATCGTGACCGATGCAAACCGCAATATCGGGGGCATATTCTTTAAATTGCTTTATGTCAGCGTCAATTTCAATCATTAAATAAACGTATTTTTCACAGTCATATTCGCGGATAAGGCCAATGATTTTTTCCATAATATCGCGCGGATAGGGGCGGTCAAAAAACGGCTTGATATGTATATTTAAAATTGTTCTTCCGCCGAATTTTTGCAAAATTTCTTCAAATTTTACAATTTTTAAGCCTTCAAAGCGTTCGGTAAATTTAACACCGAAATCGAACTGTAAAAGCTCTTCATAGGTGTAATCAAACACGTTGCCTGTGCCGTTTGAAACGCGGTCTAAATTCGGGTCGTGACAGGAAACGATTTCGCCGTCCTTCGTGGGCCATAAATCAAACTCAATTTCATCAGCATCCATCGCAACTGCCGCGCCGTAAGCCGGCATTGTGTTTTCGGGGGATACGGTGTTAAAACCGCGGTGTGCACAAACGCGGGGGAAGGGCTTTACCTTATCATAAGGTATGGTTGCGCCGCCTGCCTGACGGTAAAACCACGGACGGCGGCCCTGTTCAATATACTGCCAATGTGCCGCATCGCCGTTGCCAAAGCCTGCAGGCTTGTAAAACTTCTTTTCAGGGTCAATTTCGGCAGTAAAAATGCCAACCCGGCTTTGGGCATTTGCCAAAAGGTCACCGTTCGGCGCAACTATCATAGATCCGCCGCCGATATCACTGTCTTCATTCATTGAAACAGACGAACGAAGCACGTAGGTGTTGGTGTTATATGCCAAAAATTTGGTTATAATTTCAAGTGCCTGGTGGCTGTCGCTTCGCTGATGCGAGCAACCGATTATAAAGTCAAGATTAAGTCTTGCCAAAGTTGAAAAATATTCATAAAAATAAAAGTCATAACAGGTCAAAAAGCCAAAACGAAGACCGTCAATTTCAACCACTGTGGGCGACTGATATTTAAAGGTATAATCGCTGTCAATATCCTCTGCCGCGGTTTCCCCGGGGGTAAGGTGCTGCTTATAATATTTGCCGGCAATTTCACCCTTTCGGTCAAAGGCAAAGGTGGTATTGCGGAATTTTTCACCAATTTTTTCTTTTGCGTTAACAAAAACAATGGCATTACAGCGCGTTGCCGTTTCCTTTGCGGCTGTCAGAATTTTTGCATTGAAATTTTCAAAAGCTGTCGCCCTTTCCTGCAGATTTTTTGCAAGGCAGGGTGTATCTGCCGATTCGGGCAAAACGATAATATCCATACTTTCATCACAGCTGTTAAGTAAATCAAGCTGTTTTTGAAAAAATTCTTCACTTTTTGCAAAATCGGTTGAATAAGCAGGCTGAATAACACAAGCTTTCATTTTAAAACACTTCCCTTTAAATTACCAATTAAGTTGACCCAAATTTACTTTTGTTTCATCAACAATATCGCCCACACCGTTTAAAATATACTTCGGGCGGTAAGGGTAAAGGTCAATATCTTCCTTTGCGGTAACACCCGAAAGCACCAAAACGGTATCAACGTTTGATTCAATACCTGCAATGATGTCGGTGTCCATTCTGTCGCCCACGAAAGCAATGTCCTGACTGTGGCAGTCAAGCTTTTTAAGGCCGTGGCGAAGCATCAAGGGATTGGGCTTACCTACAAAATAGGCCTTTTTGCCGGTTGCAATTTCAATCGGTGCAATAAGTGCGCCTGTTGCGGGCATAATGCCTTTTTCGGTAGGACCTGTAATGTCGGGGTTTGTACCGATTAATTTTGCGCCCTTAAGCACAAGGTTTACAGCTTTTTCAATTTTTTCAAAGCTGTAGGTGCCGGTTTCACCTACAATTACGTAATCGGGGTTGACGTCATTCATATAAATCCCCTTGTCATAAAGCGCTTTTGTCAAAGCCGCTTCGCCGATAACGTAAGCGGTGGCATTGGGCTTTTGGCTTGCTAAAAATGCCGCAGTTGCCATTGCGCTAGTGTAAAAATGGTCAGCCGATACCGAAAGACCAATTCTTTCCAATTTCATACTTAATTCGTGAGGCGTTCTTTCAGAGCTGTTGGTCAGAAAAATAAATTTTTTGTTGTTTTGCTGAAGCCAGCTTATAAATTCGGGTACACCGTCTAAAATGCGGTTACCGTGATAGATAACACCGTCCATATCGCAAATAAAACCAATTTTATTTCTTATGGCTTCCATAGTTTTTTCTCCTTTTAAGTTATTCAACTGTATTTTAGCACATCAGTTTAAAATAAGCAATATGACAAAATAATTGAAATTTTTAAACTTATATGCATACATATTTAAAGTGGAAAATAATGAAGACGTGCTCACAAAGTATGTTTTTTAATTATTTAATAATTACATTCAAATCACGTCCGGAACCGTCTTCATAATAAGTGGAATAAAGATAATAAAGCCTTCCGTTTATCACAATCAGGTCTTCGCATATACTTTCGTGTAAAACCCGTCCATCTTTACTGATAGCATTAATCTTCACCGATTTCGATTCACCTTTAAGGATGGAAAAATATTCGCTTTCACCATTTTTTGATTTTTCTTCACATTTTATAATTTCATCAAAAACCTCTTGTTTAATAGCTTGCTGCTTTTGAACGCCATCAACCTCATATATAATATAAAAATCGTAATTGGATTTATCGTTATAGGTTTGCTTATAGGCTTCTAAATCTTCCTTACAGCACCAGATTTTTTCGTGAAAATCCGAATAAAGTATTTTGTCGTCTTCAGCCCCCGCAAGCTTATAAATCGTACGTTCATCAGCGTTAAAAAAGAAAAGTTTAAAAAAGCCCTTAAATGAATCCTTAAAAGCAATGAATGTGTGTTCTTTAAAATTATCTGACCTGTCCATATAAACAATATACCGTCCGTCACCGACAATATCGGTTAAATGCGGGCTTAAATTTACATATTCATTACCGTTATACGTAAAGGTTTCATCGTAGATATTCTGCGAATAAGCACAATTTTTACCCTTTAATTCTTTACGGTAATTAGCTGCTTCTATAGTTGCCCCTATTGATAATAAATCGGCAGGAAGTGACAAAATCTGTAAAATGATTAAAAATACGATTGGCAGAATTATAATCTTACCAAGCTTCTTTTTACGCGCTTTTTTGACAATAATGTAAATAGCAAGAAAAAGCAATGCTATAAGCATTAATATTTTATCGGCTAAATACAGCAAAAACAATCCGCCAAAAAGCATTATTATTCCCATAAAAATCCCCCTAAAAAACTATGCACTGAACAGAATAAAGCCTATTGTATTTGTGGCAAAATTTGCAAACATATGTATAAGCCACGAAAGGTAGATATTGTTGTATTTTTCGTTCATAAAATTAAATATCATACCGCCCGCAAACAAGCCTATCATAGCAAGCAGAATTACAGGCCACGCAAACCAACCAAGCATCATTGCAATGTGATAAACCGCAAATAAAACCGAGCTTAATATGTAAGCCAAACTGCGGCTTGACACACTTTTCAGGGTTAAAAAGGCAAACCCGCGGAAGAAAAATTCTTCAAGTAAGGAATTTGCAAAGGAAATATACACCGCCACAAGCAAAAAATTGCTTTTGTTAACGCCTGTTGTTTCGGTCAGATTTGAAGTCAGGGCAGAAAAATCGAAAACACCGCGAAAAGCAAAATATGCGCCAACTACCACACCATAAACGCCAAGACCCAACATCACAGCAGTGAACAGACCCTTTTTGTCGGGAATAAACAGCCGTTTAAGGTTGCAGTTTTTGTCGTAAAGCGAATAAAAAATCGGTAAAAGCAAAAACAAAGCGATTTTTATTATGGATTTTACTAAATATCCGGGTTGAATGAAGGCATCAACAATGCTCATAAGCCCGCACACAACCACCGTTATGGCAATAATTAAATTTCTTTTGGTTTTCATTTTCTCACCGCCTTTTAAAATTATAACATAAAAATATCCCCACCGCAACTTGTATATGGCGGTGGGTGTGGTGGACCCGAAGAGGATTGAACTCTCGACCTTACGGATGCGAACCGTACGCTCTCCCAGCTGAGCTACGGGCCCTTTGAATATATATATCAATTTTAAAACCCCGTATCAAACGATACGGGGTATGGTGGAGATGGTGGGGATCGCCGTCTGCTCCGCATACTTATGGCTCGGCGACCCATTGCTTTGCATTCGGTACCCGCCTCACCGCTTTCGGCTAAAAACGTGCCACCGGCACCTTTTATTAACGCCGAAACCCTCTCGGGTTCGATCCCGTCAGCAAAAACCGTATAGTTTTTATGCTAAATATTATATATCAATTTTAAAACCCCGTATCAAACGATACGGGGGATGGTGGAGATGGTGGGGATCGAACCCATGACCTTTTGACTGCCAGTCAAACGCTCTCCCAGCTGAGCTACACCCCCAAGTGTGGATATATGGTAACATAATTTTTTAAAAAATTCAACCCTATTTTTAAAAATTCATCTTGACAAAGCCAAAAAATCGGTTATAATAACTTTGTTACTTAAATTTTGGGGAATTGTGTAACGGTAGCACGACAGACTCTGACTCTGTTTGTTGGGGTTCGAATCCCTATTCCCCAGCCAAAAAGAAGCTCTGACTGATTAAAGTCGGTGCTTTTATTTTTTCACACAAAACCTCAAAGGGATTCGAACAAGGGCGGTTTGCCTTGCGTTTCATTATTTTCTATGCTATAATATATTAGGTGGTGATTTTTTTGAAAAAGTTTTTAAAATTTTCATTTTTAACCGTTATTTTATTTTGTGTTGTTTTAAGCGGTTGCAAATCTAACAAAAATGTTGCGCTTAACAATTTTAAAACCGAACTTAAAAATGATTTATCTTTTCAAATCACCTATAATTATATGAACCTTGCTGTGAACGGTTTTTCACAAACGTTGGAGCAATCCGCCGCTAAAGACGGCAGTTTCAGTTTTACAGATACGTTTCATCAATGGGACCACACGGCTGAATTTGATAAAACTGAAAAACTGGAATATTTTTATTGCTATGAAGCCGGCGATTTTGTTTGTTATATGAAAAACGACGGCGGTGAAACTTCACGTGAAGTACTTTCAAGTGATTTTATAACCGCACTTGAAACCGAAAAAAACCGCATTGTGGGTTTTGATGCATTGTTCCCGTCATATCTTGAGAAATTTTCTGCCAAATCAAGCAAAGGTGAGTATACTTTCAGTCTTCCGCTTGAAAAAATTGTCAATGATAATAGTTATCTTGCAGCATATCTTGAACAGGTTTTTAATCTGAGTCAGGTGGAATATAATCCCGAATGGGACGTTAATATAATATGTACCTGCATTACGGCAAAAGACAGTTATAAGCCGATTAAAATTTCTTATAATTTTGATGAACTTAAACCTTATGTTCTTTCGTCGGGTGCATTAAGCGGTGAAACCGTATTTGATACCGAATTTATGGAACTGACTTATGAATTGAATTATGACATACCGCAAAGTATGGAAAAACCTGATATTTTCAAATAAAAGTAAAACCCCGTGCGAAAGCACGGGGTTTAAACTTTAAGCAATTAATTACTTAATGATAGCTGCAGCGATCTGATAAAGACCGGGAGCCTTGAAGGGCTTGTCCAAAAATGCCATAATGCAAGCAATAACAGCAACAACCCAAACATAAAGGGGAACGATAAAGGTAAGACTGAGAACGATACTTGCAACAGCGCCAACGAGGATAGCAACAAGCTCTCTCTTGTCTTCAAGATCAATTACGTCCTTGTCAAGAATCAAAACGATTAATGCAGGAATCCAGCCGAATAACCAGCAAAGACCGAAAGTAATGTTTCTTGAAAGATTACCCTTGAAATACTTCTTCTCCATTTTACTTCCTCCAAATAAGTATTTTCATATTTCTATGACATTTTAATTATATCACCTGTTCACAAAAAATCAAGAAATTTATTAACAAAATCTTAATTTTTTCGACATAAAAGTGCTTATTTTAAAGCAGATGCTCCTTCACCGAAGAAATCTTTTAAAGAATTAAGATACTTCGGCGGGTCAACAGGGTACGAAAGCCCGTGACCTGCGTTTTCTACCGTTACAAGCATCTTTTTGGATGCTGTTGCTTCAAAATTTTGCCGACTCATATAACAGGGCACAAAATCATCTGCTTCGCCGTGGTAATAAATTATCGGCACCTTTGCATTTTTAACCGCTTCGATGGGCGGGGTTGCATCAATGTTGAAGTGACCGTATATCCTTGCCCCCAGCTTTACAAAGGGATATGCCAGATTCGGCGGCAGTTTCATTTGTTTTATAACAATTTTTATAATTTCCTTAGCGCTTGAATAACCGCAGTCGGCCAGAACACCGATAACGTTTTCAGGAAGCTCTTTGCCCGCCGCCATTAAAACAGTGGCAGCACCCATTGAAATGCCTGTCAATATAATTTTTACGTCCTTGCCGAATTGGTTGACTGCAAAATCTGTCCAGGCAAGGCAGTCGCGGTGCTCGTTTACACCAAAGGTAATAACGTTGCCTTCACTTTTGCCGCTTGCGCGCTGTTCAACAATTAAAGCACTGCGCCCAAGCTTGAAGCAACGCTGAACACCGCCCGATAAATCTCTTTCAGCGCAACCGCGGTAACCGTGAAACATAATTTCCATCGGCGCGCCCTTTTCAAATTCATAAAATTTGCCGTAAAGCTTTAGCCCGTCAAATGACGTTATACAAAATTCTTCATGGGGCAGCTTGCGGGTTTCAAAGGTCCATTTTTCAATTTTTTCGCGAAATTGCTCATAAATTTCGCCTTCGGGCATTTCTATATGGTTTTCATCCGTGTTAGGCTTGCGGTCGGGTTCAAAAAAAGCCATTTTAAAGCAGATATATGCAATAATCAGCCCCGCCGCCGTTAAAACCGCCGCAATTAATAAAGGTATCCATAAATATTCCATTTTTTGATCACCACACCCATTTTATCACTATTTTAAAATCTTGCAACCTTTTTTGAAAATCTTATTTTGCTTTTATATTCAATTGCTAAATAAAACAAAAGTTTAATAAACAACCAACCCCCAAGACCAAAAGTCTTTGGGTTTTAAATTATAGTTTATCGCTCTGTTTAATTGGCGGCACATCGTAGGGACAATTCACGAATTGTCCGAAAATAATAGTTAATCGCAACGGGCGATTCGTGAATCGCCCCTACAGATACACAATTTGATTTGTACAGTAATTACGAATTACGCATTACGAATTACGCCTCAGCGGCAAACCCCAATTTAATCGTCACGCACAAACTTGCTACACCTATTATATATAACCTCTTTTTTGCACGTTTTGTGATATAACACCATACATATCGGTCTTAAAAGCGCAAAAACACAATATGTATAATTTTTCGAGATTTTAAAACACAAAATATGCTAATTCTTTTTGCTAATTTCAACATAACTTTTAACTTTTTTTAGCACCTTTTGTCAATTTTGCCGAAATTTGAATTTTGGGGCATTTTTACTTCGTTAAAACTTGCTTTTTGGACAAGCGGTATATATAATATAAGGTATAAGGGGAAAGCTTTTTTTCCTAACTTATAAAAAAATAAAAAAGGGGAAACAAAAAATGAAAAAAATCTTGTCAATTCTTTTGACAGTGGCATTACTGCTTGCAGTTGTGCCTATGGCTTTCAGCGCATCTGCTGCTGAAACAACAGTCACTTATGACTTTACCACCATATCAACAAGCACCACAACATTTACACAAAAAATTGATGATGTGCTTACGATGGATGTTGTAAACGGCTCTTTTAATGCTGCTCTCCGCGTTTATGCTAACAATGGTATAGCAACATTCGTTTCTACTAAAGTCATCAACAAAATTGTTATTAATGTTGGTAACAAAAAATCAACTGTAACAGTTACTGGCTCTGTAGACGGAAGTGCATGGGAAAATGTAACCACCTTATCTGTTGAAAGTAGCTACGCTGATCTTACAATTGATGTTACTGGAAAGAACTATACTCAAGTTAAACTTACCAATGGTTCTGGACAAATCCGCATCAAGAAAGCTACTGTTACATATTTAGAAGCTGATGACAGCGGTTGCGAACACGTTTACGGTGACCCCGTAACTGTTGACGCTACTTGTACAGAAGCTGGTTCTATCACAAAAACTTGTACCCTTTGCGGTGAAGACAGTGTTGAAACCGTTAAGGCGCTCGGTCACAATTATAAAGAAACCGCAAGAGTTGAATCCACCTGTACTGTTGCAGGCACCTCAACTCAGACCTGTTCACGTTGCAGTGACGTTAAGGAAGAAGCTTTAGAATTGGCTGACCATACATTTGCTAACGGCACTTGCTCTGTTTGTGGCGAAGCCGAACCCAGCGAAGTCGTATTCGAAATGGGTGCAGACGGTAGTGCTTCACACGCTGACGGTTCATCAAAAACCGAATACACCGAAACTGTCGGTGAATACACCTTAAGCATTACAGACGGTGTTAAAATGGCTACCGGCTGTCGCGATGCTATGGGTAACGGTTGTATTAGATTCGGTACCTCTTCTGCAATTGGTTCTTTCTCATTCAGCGTTCCGAACAATGTTAAAGAAGTTGTTCTTTATGTAGCACAGTATAAAGCAAATGCTGCAAAAATTAATGTTAACGGCAATGAATATACAATTAATTCCGCATCAAACAACGGCGAATATGATGAGATCGTTGTTGATACTTCTTCAAACAAAACCGTTTCTTTCGCAACCGTTTCCGGCGCTTGCAGAGTTATGGTTAACACCATTAAGTTTGTTCTCGAACAGGTTGGCGAAGGCGAATGTGCTCACGAATACGTTGAAACTTCACGTGTTGATTCAACTTGTGCAGTTGCCGGCTCTGTTACCTACACTTGCTCACTTTGTAACGAAGCTTCTTACAGCGAAAACTTACCTTTAGCAGAACACACTCTTGTTGATAATGTTTGCTCGGTTTGCGGTTATGTTGGTGAAGGTCCCCGTCCCGTTATTTTAGGTGTTGGTACTGTTGACGGTCTTTCAACAGAATACAGCGTTTCTAAAATCGTTGAAGCAAACGGCAACCAAGGCGTTCAGTACGCTGACGAAACCTGGCTTCTTAACGAAGGCTTGACATTACATATCACTAACTGCCACATTCACTCTAACGGCACTTTAAGAATTTATTCTAATGACTACAATAACGGTAATGTAGAATTCATTTCTACCCAACCTATTGATTCTATGACCTTAAAGCTTGGTAATAAGGCTGATACTGTTACTGTTTACGGTAAAGCAAATGCAGAAGATGAATATGTAGCAATTGGTGAAATCCTTGTTACTTCAACTTCTTTCTATGACTATGACTTTGATGTTGAAAACAACACCTACAAATACATTATGCTTGATGTTGCAGGCTCTAGCCAGGTTCAGATGAAGGAATTCACCATCGTTACAGTTGATCCTGTTGTTGCTGCTTGTGACCACACCGGCGAAAAAGTAACTAAATTTGACATTGAAAATCACTGGGAAGCTTGCGTTAACTGTGGTACCAAGCTCAACGAAGCTGCGCACGACCTTACAAACGGCGACTGCGCTTGTGGCTTTAAGACATTCAAGGTTCTTGATAAAGAATTCAACCTTTCTATAAACTACGAAGACGTTACATACTACTTTGACGGTACTTCTACAGGTACTCTTGGCGGCATCACTACCGATGCAACCGCCGCTGCAATCATCAAGATTGAAACCAACGAAATTTACTACGCTTTCTACATTGATGGCGAAACAAAACAGTATCTTACCATTGGCAACGAAGCTCAAACTTTCTCATTAAGTGAAACACCTTGCTATTTCACAGTAGATGCTGAAAACGGCAACTACATTGCCGAAAGCGGACGTACCTTTGCTTTGTATATTGGTACTGATACTACAACAGGCGAACCCACCTATACCGTTCGTGGCTATTATCCTGGTGGTAGCTACAAATATATGGAATTCGCTGAAATTGCTACCGAATGCACACACGAAAATACAACTACAACAACTGTTGATGCTACTTGCGTAGCTGCAGGTTCTGTAACCGTTACCTGTGACGACTGCGGCGAAGTTATTTCTACCGAAGAAATCCCCGCAACAGGCGAACATTCCTACGGTGATGCAGTTGTAACCCCCGCTAAGCCCGATGTTGCAGGCTCAAAGGTTTACACCTGTACTGTATGCGGTGACGTTAAGACAGAAGCTATTGAAGCAATCAGACTTCCTAACTTTAAAAATGCAGCTCTTGAGCTTAAGAGCAACCTTGCATTCAACTTTAACTTCGACCCCGTATTACTTGATTTAGGTTATACTGATTTCTATGCAGTATTTGAACTTGACGGCAAGACCAC
>JAZNOE010000028.1:0-26545 GCA_045580625.1 Acutalibacteraceae bacterium
TGCTACAAAGACCAAATATTAGAGATTAGAGATGACCTTATCAAAAAACAGGATGAACGTGACAATGATAATTTCGAGTTCCTAATTCCAAAACCGTTCTTACTTAAGGTAGAAAATAATGTAATTACATATCTTAAGCCTATGAGTTTTGAAAATTATGAAACCTATACCCCTATTTTAGAGAAATTGTTAGAAGATAACTAATCGCTATTAAATTTTCTCAATGAAAGGGGGTGATAAAAATGAAACTCGACCTTAATTCTATTAAAAAATCTAAAGTAAAACCATTTTGTTGTAGCGGTATAACAAAGGAAGAATATAATTACTATGCTGAAGAGTCAGGTGATATGTTTCCATTTGTAGTAATGGATGATTGGATATGTATGATTCTAAGCAAAACTAAGAATAATGAAACCTACTATTTTATTGCTTCGATAGCTTCCCGATTAGAAATATCAAAGTGTAACATTGATATAGTAACCAATGAAAGAAGCTACACAATCAGCGCAATGGTGAACGGTGAATGTATAGTCTTTGATGTTAAAGCAGATGTATTAACAACTGTTGGGCTAAAAGAGCTGTTGAAAATGGGTGTGCTTTATGATGAGAGACAAGCAAAAGAATTACAAAGATATTTGATGATGTCAGCATATAAAGCAAAAACACAAGCAGTACATACGACACTCGGTTGGAGTGGGGATTTATTCCTTTCATCAAAGTCTTTTCCTGAAACTAAGGCTTCAAGTAGGTATATCGGTGGTATAGATTTCCATCCCAAAGGCTCTAAAGAAATCTATCTCGATATGATAAAATCGCAAGTATTACAATATACTCCGTTACTTTTTGTTTGGCTTATTGGCTTTTGCTCAATAATATTGGCTTATCTCAATAAACACTTTGATTTTGGATGTTTGATATTCGCCTTGAATAATCTTTCGAGCAAGGGCAAAACTACCGCCGCAATGCTTTCGACCTCAATAACCTCTAATCCAATATTCGATAGAGGACTTATTACGAACTTTAGCGGTACTTCCAATGCTGTTCTAAACTTTGTTTCTCATAGCAACGGTCATACTGTTGTCTTAGATGAAGCAGGTACGGCGGAAGCGTTACAATCTCGAAAATTGCTATATCAGATGTGTAGTGGTAGAGAGCGTAAACGACTAAACACTTCGGGCGAATTAAAAGAAACTGCAGAATTTAACTCTGCAATAATCGTAACGAGTGAACACAGTATAATTGACAGTTCGGCTCCAAACGGTATAAGGGCAAGAATATTTGAACTTACCGATGCCCTTACCATAAGTGCTAAGCATAGCAATATTATCAAAACAACTATCTTAAATAATTATGGCTTGTTGTATGATGACTTTATTAGCTATGTGATTGACTACCTCGATGATGTACTTGCCGATTATAACAACATCGTGCAAGTATTAAAGAATGGTTTTCAAGGTGTAAAAGGTGAGTTAACGGATAGAGTGCTTGAAAAGCTAGCAGTAATATACTTAACTGCGTATTATGCCAAAGATTGTTTCGTATTGGAATTTAATTTAGAAAGTATCAAAGAGTACATATATACACTCGAAAAACGAATAAATACGGAAATTGACATAGCAGATAAAGCACTTGATTGTATTTTAGATTATGTCAGTCGTAATTCTTCCAAGTTCATTAGAGCAAATATTAGCGATTATGAATCTTGTGTGGAAGGTAAAATAATCAAAAGTAATAACTTTGTTGAAATATCAATATTAAAATCGGTTGCCGAAGCTGTACTTGCTAAAAATGGTTACGAGAGTATAAAAACTCTTGTTGAGAAATGGAGAGAAAATCAAATTTTGCTCTGTGAAAAAGACAGAGCATACAAGAGAGTTAAGTTAACAAAAGACTTACCAGCACAACCCTGCTATGTATTCAAACTGCCTATGTGCAGTAGCGAACACATAACAAAGCACCCATCTATTTATGAATCGGTATCATCCGATAATTTGGATGATGTTGATATAAATTTCTAAAAAAGAAAGGAAGTGCGTTAATATGCGCATACAGGTTGTAAAAACAATTAACAACCTACCCGAAGGTAAGTATACGGGTAAAATTACTAACCAAAGTATCAGCAATGATAATAAGTATCTTTGGCTTAATGTAGCTGTAGACGGACACAGTTCGGAATTAAATATCAGCATTGCATTGGCAAGTAATATACTTAATAATTTTGCAATTCATTTTGCTGATGAAGATGGAGAATTAGATACAGAAGATTTTCTTAACGTAAGAATAGCTTTTACTCTAATTAACCGTGAAATAAACGGAAAAGTTTATTCCAAATTTAGCTCATTAGAGCCAATTTTCGAAGAAGAGGAGGTTGTATTCGAATGATTAAGTTAGAATTACAAGATTTAATCGGCACTAAATCTGTTGCCAACAAAGGTTGCAGTTATGGTTTAGGTGGTATAACACTTGTATATCACGATAAAGGAAAGCGAATTGAACTTTCTAATCGTGTAGTACAAATGCTTAAAGACCCGACTCATATTAAATTTTGCTTTACTGATAAGCTCTTAATACTTATTTCTGTAAACGAAGATGAAGAAGGTGCAAATATTATAAAATGTATGAGCAATCGCAAAGTAGTCTATAATGCCAAACTCATAAAAGAGATATTAGAGCATTTTAAAATAGATTACAATACAAAAACAAGCTTCACATTTAATGATATTGAAGCAGTTGACGGCATTGATAATGCAATTGCAGTAAAAATTAAGTAGTAGCTAAATATTTTAATTATAGCAACAAGTTTTTTCTTGGGAGTTATAATCGCCAAAGAACAATAAGATGTCCTATTGACAAGTTCTTTATTCAGAGTTTCTCTGAATTATCACCGAAAGGTGTGAGTTGTAATGCAACTCGTTACTATTGCTAAAAAAACACAAAGAGACAAAAGCTCATATAAAAAGTATATTAAAGATGAAATACAGTGCTTACAGCAAAGCGAATGCGCAGATGATGATTGTTTTGAGTTTCTTAAACCAATGGCTGTATATTTGGCACTAACAATAATTGATAAACGATGATGAAAATAACGGGCTTGGCTTCTGTAAATGTATGCCAAGCCCTATTTAAATATATATTATTTAATTGACTAAATAGAAAGGATATTTAAATATGCAAAAAGTAAAACAGCAAGATATTGAAAACTTATTAAGCAATATAAAAGAATCTTTAATACCTGCAGTTGGATATTGTCGGTTCTCATCCGATATGCAACGTGAAGAAAGTATCGAGGCACAGCAACGATATATATTAGAGTATGCAGAAAAAAACGGATATGAAATAATAGATTGGTATATAGACAGAGCTTTTAGTGGTAAAACTGACAAAAGACCTTCATTCGTACAGTTGATTGAAAATGTAAAAAAATCAAATTGCTCTTTTAAGGCGGTAATCGTACATAAAACAGATAGATTCTCAAGAAACTCGGTAGATGCAATAAGATATAAAGATATACTACAAGATAATAATGTACAGTTAATATCAACTACCGAACACATAGAGAATACAGCAAACGGCAAATTAGTTTACGGTATAATGTCAACAATCAACCAATACTATATAGATAACCTTGGCAATGAAGTTATGAAGGGTCTTAAAGAAAACGCCTATAATCTAAAATTCAATGGTGGTAAGCCACCACTTGGTTTCGATATAAAGGATGGTAAATATGTTATTAACGAAGCCGAAGCAATAATCGTACGAAAAATCTTCGAAATGTCTGCAGAAGGATGTGGTTATAACAGCATAATTAGAGAAATGCAAGCAAACGGATACCTAACCAAAGCTAAAAAACCTTTTGGAAAAAATAGTCTTCACTCAATTCTTAATAATGAGCGTTACAAAGGTGTGTATATATTCAATAAATGCTCAAGAAGAAGTTCACAAAACACCCGAAACAGTCATAAATATAAGGATGAAAGTGAAATTATACGAATAGAAGACGGTTGCCCTGCGATTGTCTCAAAAGACCTTTGGGAAAGAGCTAACCAATCACGAAGATTAACTGCGCCAATATCTACCAATGCAAAACACAGCTATTTATTATCAGGTCTTTTATACTGTGGTGAATGTGGTGCTAAAATGCACGGAAATCACAGAAATTATAGAAACGGATATAATACATACCGTTGTTGCAAAAGAACTAATTCTGTATTTTGTTCTTGCAAGGAAATCCGAACAGAAATTGTCGAAGAATTTGTCATTAATTGCTTAATTGAGCATTTCTTTAGTAAAGGTATCATAGATATAATAACTTCTCAAATCAACAAAGAAATAAAAGCAATTTTAGAAAATGATAACGAAGAAATTAAATCGGCGAAAAATGCTCTCGATGGATTAAAAATAGCAAGAAATAATCTGATAGATACTCTTGAGCAAACAGGATATAATAAAGTTTTAACCGATAGATTAAACTCGTTAGAACAACAAATAAACATCTATGAAGATTCTATAACAGATTATAAACAAAACAAGGAAAGTATTGAAGTATCAAGAGATACTGTGCAAAAACTTATAGACCGCTTAAAAAGCTTCTTGAAAGACCCACAATATACCGAACAAAACAGATTACTGTTACATTCGTATATTGAAAAAATAGAAATTAGTAACACAACAATTAAGGCGACCTTCAAGGTCGCCTTTCCTTTTTGTGCTAATAATGAAAGTTATGAAGCAGTATATCGACATACGAAAATAGAAGCTATTCGTAATTTAAGTCAGCAATATAGGAGCGTGTCGTGAACTGCTCACAAAAACATCGGTTCATAGAAATTTTGAGTAGGGCGAGCAAAAAGAAAGTCACCAAACTATATAGTTTAGTGACTTTCATTGGTGCCGATGACCGGACTTGAACCGGTACGATATTGCTACCGAGGGATTTTAAGTCCCTTGTGTCTGCCTATTCCACCACATCGGCATATCTAAAATAATATAATATTTTAGACATTTTGTCAAGTGTTTTTTACGCACTTTTATTAAATTATTTGCAACCGCAGCAGCTTTGAAAAAGCTTGTCTATATCAAGGCGCTTTTCAGCCTTCTTTTTAACAAAACCAAGGGTCTGGAAAATCTTTTCAGGCGCGGTGTCACTGTAAAAGGCATCGGTTATGCCTCTTTCACAACCGACGTGCAAGGTGCTTCTAAGCACTCCGTCAAGCAAAAAAACGTCATCAAGTGGCTCGATTTTATGCACCGTTAGGCTTTTATCCACATCAAAAAGGCAAAAGCCGAGCACCTCTTCCCTGTCGGTTGCCAAAAGCAAATTTGACGAATTTGAAAAAGGAAGATTTGCTTTTTCAAAATATTCTTTAATTAAATTTTTATCATCAGTTGGTTTTAAAACTAACATTTAACCGTTTTCCTTCATTTGTGTAATGTTTGTAAGTCTTCGCATTTCGCGTTCGTTAAGATTACGCCAGCTGCCGCGGGGCAGCATACCAAGCTTTACGCCCGCAATTTCGGTACGTTTAAGGCGCAAAACCTCTAAATTAACCGCCTCACACATGCGGCGGATTTGGCGGTTACGACCTTCGCTTATAATGAAAATAAGCACCGTTCTGTCAGGCTTTCTTTCGGCCACAAAGCAGTCGCAGGGCAAAACCTTTTTGCCGTCAAGTTCGATACTGCCGTCGGTTAAAGTCAAAAGCTTTTCTTCCAACACCTCACCCGCAACTGTCACGCGGTAGGTTTTATTAACGTGAGAGGACGGATGGGTTAGCTTGTTTGCGAAATCACCATCATTTGTCATAAACAAAAGGCCTTCGGAATTCATATCAAGTCTGCCCACAGGGAAAAGACGTTCACCCGCATCCTTTACCAAATCGGTCACACATTTACGACCCTTTTCATCACTTGTGGTGGTCACAAAGCCGCGCGGCTTGTGAAGCATTATATAAACCTTTTCATTTTTGCCTGCAACGACGGTTTTGCCGCGAACGGTAATTTTATCACGCTTGGGGTCAACCTTCTGACCGATAATTGCCACGTGACCGTTAACCTTTACCTTGCCTGCTTCAATAAGCTCTTCGGCCTTACGGCGGGAAGCAATACCACATTCAGCCAAATGCTTTTGCAGTCTTATTCTGTTATCCTTCATTTTAATCTCCTAAATAAATTTTGCTATGTATAAAAAATTTTCTAAAACTGTTTTTAAACCATTTTTACCGCTTTTATAAAGAGGTATATCCACGTTTGCTTTAATTTCACGTTCTGCCATAACCACATCGTTTTGCTTATATACAGCTTTTCCTATAATCTCACCTTTTTTTATCGGTGCTATAACATAAGTCGGTAAAAGCACTTCGCAGCTAAAGTTCTCATTTTCGGTGGAATTAAGTAAAAACGGTTCAATTTCAACCATTAAAGTGTCTTTCGTACCGCTTAAAACGGGTAGCGTGTACACACTCTGTTTTGGTAAAATTTCGGTCTGCACAATTTTAGAAAGCCCATATTCTAACATATTTTTATGGTCTTGCCAATCGTTCGGGTCGTTAAGTGTTACCGCAATTGCAAGCTTGCCGTCACGCCTTGCCGCCGACACCAGACACCGCCCCGACTTTTTGGTAAAGCCTGTTTTAACACCCACACAGCCTTCAAAGCTTTTTAAAAGCTTGTTGTGGTTTGTAAGGCTTCTTCTGTACGGTGGGTTGCCATAATTAAGCACCGCGCTGTGACATGCGACTGCCGCCGCAAAGGCTTCATTCTGAAGCGCATATTTAGTAAGCAAAGCCAAATCATAAGCTGTGGTGTAATGGTTTTCATCATCCAGCCCCGACGGGGTGACAAAATTAGTGTTTTTAAGTCCTAATTCCTTTGCTTTTTTGTTCATTAAAACGGCAAAATCGCCCGTACTGCCCGCCATTACAATTGCAATTGTATTTGCGGCATCATTACCAGAAGCCAACACAAGACCGTAAAGCAAATCGTGAAGCGTCACCCTGTCACCGCCTTGAAGCCCCATTGAAGAGCCTTCAACCCGCACCATTTCATCGGTTACGGTAATTTCACGGTCAAGGTTGCCATATTCGCAAAGCAAAAGCCCCGTCATAATTTTGGTAGTGCTTGCCATTGGCAGTCGAGCTTCGGCATTTTGGGAATAAATAATCTCTCCCGTATCACCACAGATAACAACCGCCGCTTTGGCCGAGGTTTCAAGCGCTGACGCATTAATCGGCAAAGTGCCGAAAAATAAAGCAAAAACAATTAATAAACAAACAAGCCTTTTCACAAAATTCACCCCGTTTTAAATTTATTAAAACGAGGTTATGCTTATGACTTATATCAGTTTTCTTTATCCTTTGTAAAAAGCTCTTTAGCCTTGTCAATAATTTCGGGCGCCATATTAACCGCCTTTTCAAGGGTGGTAAGCTCGTTATAAATCGGCACCATTTTAACGTTGCCTTCTTTAATTACCATAAAAGCAATGGGAGAAACGGTAACACCTGCACCGCTGCCGCCGCCAAAAAGACCCTGCTGATTTTTGGTTGCAAAGTCACTTCCGCCGGTTGCAATGCCGTAAGCCACCTTTGAAACGGGAATTAAGGTAAGACCGTCAACAACTATCGGCTCGCCTGTGATAACGTCGGCGTTTACCATAGCCTTTAATTTATCCATTGTAGTGTCTAAAATTGCTTGGATTTTATTATCACCCATTATAATTCATTCCTTACACTGAAATTTTTATATTCTTTAAATGCCTTGAAGGCAATTATAAGCAACAAAAGCGCATTGGCTTTAACATCACACGAAACGCTGAATTCACTTTCGTTCTGCTTAAAGCCTGCAGAAACGTTGATTTGCTTAAGCCTAACGTTTAAATTCTGGTCAATGAATGACAGCACCGGATAAACAATACCGCACACAGCGCCGTATTCAATTGCCGTCATTGCGGCATCGCTGCCGACAATTATTAAGTCGAGCTTAAATTTGCGGAATTTAATTTTTAAAAGCTGAGGCTTGGTTTTAGAAAGCACTTCGCCCGCGAAGTCAAAAATTTCTTTAATTGCCCCCTTAAAGCCGTGCTTGGCTTTAAGCTTATGGAAAATGCCCTGTTCCTCTTCTTTAGGCTTATCTTCCCCGCTTTTTTCCTTGGGCTTTTCTGCTTCGGCTTTTTCTTCCTTTTCGTTTTTAAGCTTATAAACCGTAATCCCCAGAAATTTCACCTTTAAATAAAAGTCGTTTTGAAACTTAATTTGGGCTGTAATAGGCAAAAGCAAAAGTAAAGCTATCAGCAAAATAAGACCGCCGATAATATAAAGCGCTATCACTAAAACACCCCTTTTAAGTTATTTTTGGTAAAATTTTAAAAACTATTCTTCATCAAGGGCCAATTGCTCGCCAACGTCATTAAGCTCGCCTTCGTCCTGATTTTTGGGGAGCGGCGGCAATTCGCTTAAGTCACCTAACTGGAAGCAACGAAGAAAGTTTTTAGTTGTGCCGTAAAGCAAAGGCTTGCCGGGAAGCTCAAGTCGGCCACGTTCTTCAACAAGACCCTTTTCAATAAGTGTGGTAACAACACTTGAGCAGTCAACACCGCGCACCTGTTCAATAAACGATTTTGTAACAGGCTGATTATAAGCAACAACCGCCAAAACCTCAAGCGCGGCATTTGATAACGGAGTGCGGCGCTTAATATCAAAGGCTTTTTTGATATATTCGCTGTATTCTTTGCGGGTGGTAAGCTGATAAGCATTATCAAGCCTTACAAGCTTGATGCCGCTATCGTCATTGTCTAATTTTTCAGAAAGCATTTCCATAATTTCAACCGTTTTGTTAGGTGTAATTTCAAACACCTGTGTAAAGCGGTCTATTGATAAAGGCTCACCGCTGGCAAAAAGCACAGCTTCAAAAGCCTTGACAAGTTCGTTTTTGGTCATTTGCGTTTACGCTCCTTAATTAAAGAGATTTCCTGTTCTTCACCGTCACCCGTGACTACCACACGGTTAGCCTTGCAAAGCTCCAACACAGCCAAAAAGGTTGCCACCATTTCAGAACGGCTTTCAGCAGTTGTGTAAAGGTCGGTAAGCTTTTTGCGACTGCCTTTCCATAGTGAACGTATAACAAACACAATTTTTGTGGAAACCGCAACAATTTTCTTAGCGACAATTTTTGTAAAGGGTGCGGTTGAAGGCGGCAAACGGCGTTTACCCCTGCCAACAGCGGCGATATAAGCATCAAACATAACCTGCTTGTCGTGCTTTAAAATATAGGTCTTGTCCACCTCAACCTCGGCTGGAAGCCTTACAAACAAATCAAAGCCGCCCTGCATTTCGCCAAATTTTTTGGCCATTTGCTGACAAACCATATATTCGAGCAATTCGCCCGTCAATTCTTCCTTAAGCTTTACAACCTCATCGTGTTTTGGCAAAAGACTTACGGTCTTTATGTATAAAAGGCGGGAAGCCATTTCCAAAAATTCGCTTGAAACCTCCATCTCGCCCTCTTTAATTTCTTCAATCTGGGCAAGATACTGGTCAATAAGCTCCACAAGCGGAATGTCGTAAATATTATATTTATTGCGTGCAATAAGCTGCAGCAACAAATCAAGTGGGCCTTCAAAGCCCTCTAACTTATAATTTAAAACTTGTTCCATTTAAAACCTCAAGCAAATAATTTAAACGGCAATGCAGTAACGTTTTCTATAAAACTGTACACCGCATTTGAAGCCATATTAAGCGGTGCGCTTAAAACACCGGAAGCTATTATCACAAGTAAAATAACCATTAAAAGGCGTTCGTGCTGCATAGCGCGCCAATAATACTTATCGGGCAAAACCGAAAATAAAATACGAGAACCGTCAAACGGCGGTATAGGTATCATATTGAACACCGCAAGGTAAACGTTAATCTCAGCAATATATGCAAAAAACCAATACAAATAAACCCAGATTATTTGATCATAATATATCGTATCAAAGGTAACCACCAAGCCGCCAAGCATAACAACCAGGTTTACAAACAGCATTGAAACAGTTGCCGTAATTATATTAGCCGCAGGACCTGCCAACGCGGTTATAGCCATACCAACTTTAGGATTTCTGAAATTGCGGGGGTTTACTTCAACTGCTCTTGCCCAACCCACACCAAAAAGCAAAATAAATAACGCACCTATATAATCGATATGCGCAAAAGGATTTAAAGTAAGTCTGCCCTGATAACGAGGTGTCGGGTCGCCAAGCTTTGTGGCAATAAAACCGTGCGCCCATTCGTGAATGGGCATAGTTATGAAAATTACCGCCACCGCAGACAAAATATGTATAATTAAGTCAGAAATTTGAAAATTACCAGAAATTATATCCTGCAACAAGACATATCACTCCAATCTAATATATTATTATATTACATTATAGGCGAAAAGACAAGAAAAAAATCAGGCCAAACTAAAAACGGTGAGCAAAACTGCCCACCGTTTTTAATGCGATATAAAATTAGTTTGCTTTGCGCCATTCTTCAGCCTTATCAGCCGACATTCTCTTAATGTTTTCTTCGGGGTACTTTGATTCAGCGCCACCGTTTACATAAAGAAAATATTTGCCGTTTTCGGTTACGTAAAGGCTTTCTTCATAACCGGTTGCATCGCCGAATTCGCCAAAGGTGTTCTTTTTAACAAGAACAGCGGTTTCGGTATCATATTCAACCTTGCAAATGATCTTTTTCATTTATTTTCTCCTTTTTCAGATTTCTTAACTATTATACACAATATAATAAAAAATTCAACTGTTAATTTTTACAAAAGTAATCCACATAAAAAAGAGGCGAAACAATATGCGGTGTAATTGTTTCATCAACACATAGAACCGTCGCCTTGTGTCATGTCTTCTCCTTTCGCAGAAAATTCGAAAAGTAGACACATAATAATATTATTATAATAGCTGTAAGTGCTGTTTGGATTATATACATTCTCCAGTAACCATCGCCTAGGCCATCGATTAACAAAGACAGCAATATAATAAAATCATAAATTAGATATAGAAACGACAATATCGGCAGCAAAATATGTCGTCGATAAATAGAAATCGTTGTTAGAAATAGTAGAACGCAAATTGACAAACTAAGTAAAAGTAACCAATAATACTTTTTAATAAAAGCCAAAAACACTAATCTTACAGCAGTAAACGAACCAAAGGGAATTATAATAGGAATCCAGTAAACAATAATGCCGTTAAATAATGTTATTATACTTAACACACTAAAGAAACTAATAAGTAGTCTTATATTTGCATTTTTCATTTCAACACCCTTTCAACAAAAAAATCCCAATAACCTTTTTCTTCATCCGCATTGTTGAAGTCACAATCTGCAGTATTGCTTCGCGGACAGGGGGACGGTTCTATTGTGTCATGCATTTTGTCTTATTGACGCCATTTTTCATAATCGGATTCATAATAATACCATCCGTTAACCGTCAATTTTTCCGACTTAACAAGATATTCTACAACAGGTTTTTGTTCATTATTTAAAACAAACGCTAACCCCCTGCTCTTTTCTACAAATACCCATTTTTCAAAATATACGGTATTATCGTTTTTCACGATTCTTTTAAAATTACGTTTTTTCAAAATAAGTTTTAAAGACTTAATTGCAATTTCGGACTCTATATCTTGCTGTGAAGAATCGGCACCGGTAAACATAATTTCATTATTTATGTCCTGCTTATCAATTTCAACATAATCATATTCAAGACCGTCAAGGTATTCAACAATTGTTTGCAAATCTTCTCTATCTTGTTGAAGAATTTTTTCCATTATTTCTTCGTTTGGTCGCTTTATATTCGCTATAAAATTGCAAAAAAGGCCTATAACCAATACGGTTACAATAAAAACAATTAATGAAATTATCGACAATTGTTTACGTTTTTTCATTTCAGTAACCCCCAAAGTAAAAAACCGCAAGGAGTCCCCTTGCGGTTTAATTCTTTAAAATATTACGGCCAAACCGCAGAAAAACCTTTTTCTTCATTATATCATATTCTCTATATCATTTCAATAAAATGATTTTATAAAAAACGTATTCAGCGGCGTCTTTTAACAAATGAAAGTATTTTTTCAAAGAACACCTTAAAAAATCTGAAGTTAATTGCAAACAAAACTATAAAGCAAACTGCCTGCACGGGATAATTAAACGGTAGGTCAAAAAGCATATACCCCGTTTGTAACAAAACGATTAAGGTGTTAAATGACAAGGTGATAAAGTGCGTTTTAAAGGGAATGTATTTTTTCGCATCAACAGTGCGGATAACAAACACCGCAAGATAACTAATAAATGTTGCAATTGCCGCACCCTGCGCCCCGATTTTGGGTATTAAAACAAGGTTTAAAGCAATGTTAACCCCTGCACCCACCATTGTGGTTAAAAATGAATTTTTACTGCGCTTTTCAACCACATAAACCGAGCCCATAAAGTTTGCAAAAGCGCTGAAAACCATTGCAAGTGACAGCATTGGTACAAACTTCCAGGCCAAATAAAAGCTTTCGGTTGTGAGAATTTTTATAAGCGGTACCGACAGCGCTGTTATCGCTGACCCCGCCAAAAACATTACGCTTTGGAAGGATGACCACACCTTAGAATAAAATTCGATATGCTCTTTTTTATCGTTTTCAGACTCGCTAATGGCTGAAAACTGCCACGCCTGCATAAACACGGTTGAAAGCAGGGTTAAAAAGGTGGGAAGCTTATTTGAAACGGCGTAAATACCGTTAGCCTCTTCACTGATTATCCATGTAACCATATAACGGTCCGACACGCTTGTAACCCACCAGAAAATGGTGGCGGGAATCATAGGTATGCTGTAGCTTAGCATCTGTTTTAAGGTGGATTTTTCAGGCTTTAAAACAATTTCGCGCCACAGCTTTTCTTTAAAGAATATTAATAACGCTGTAAGCCCGTCAGCCAGCACAACCGACAAAACGTAACCGATGATGCCAAAATCGAAAACCGCTAAAAACAGTATGTTAAACACAATTACAAGTGAAGTGTTGACAATGCCCTGCACCGCAAAAAAAGCAGTCTTGTTTTTTGCGCGGATAAACTGCGCGCAAAGTGAATGGTAGCAAGAAGCCATTGTGTAAATTATGATAAGCCACAAATAGCTTCGCATTTGCTGTGAAATTGCCAAAAGCGGCGCAATTATTAAAAATAAAAGTCCGCCAAGAGTTATTGTGTAAAGGCCCGATGAAAAAACACTTTTTTTATCGTGATTACTGTCAATTGCAAAGCGGAAAACACCGTTTGTAATGCCAAGCGAAATTATCGGCAATAAAAGATTACAGGTTTGGGTGATAATATCTGCCGTACCAAATTCGGCCGTGGTGAGATAACCCGTATAAAAGCGCACCATTAAAAACACCAACAGCTTTGAGCCGAAGGTGCCAAGACTTATAAGCGCAGTATTTGAAACCAAGGTTTTGTATTTATTCATAAGCTTATACTTCCCATTTTTCTACATCCTATTAATGATACAGCATTTCTTTTAAACTGTCAAGTTGACACTTGTATATATTGCGCTGCTGCATATCCCACAATACCACCGTATTGTACAAGATACCACCCCGGCACAGCGGCATAAACCGTAACCTCGCCCCCATTTGGAATTCTGCCCACAATAAAAGCATCGGTTGACGGTCGGGTACGCACATTTAAATGACCGCCGTTTGTACGCACACTGCCCACCCTTATGGGTTGCGGGAGATTAAACGGTATGCCGAAATAATCAGTAAGTGACTGCACAAGGGTACGCGCAATTAAGTCAATATTATCCCGCACCCAGTCGGCATCCTGCGGGTTATCGTGATAACCGATTTCAATTAAAACTCCCGGTGCCCTCACACGCGCAACCTCGCCAAGAGAAGTGGTGGGCACGGTCTTTACGTTGTTTGGTAAAGGGTAAATGGTTTTAAAGTTTTGCACAAGAATGTCTGCAAAACGTTTACCCGGCACACTTGTGGGGTAATAATAAACCTCTATCCCTCGTCTTGAGCCGTTACCCGAAGCGGTCGCGTTTGAATGAAGGGCCAGATGTAAATCAAACACACCGCTGTTTGAAGCCGCAATTGACGTGGCGGCAGTCATTTCGGGGGTGTTTCGCACAAACTGAATACCGCTTGCGGCAAGATACGGCTCCATTGCGTCGGCAATAAGGTTCATATAAAACTCTTCATTACCGCCGCCCACGTAGGGGTTGAATTCCTGTGTTGAAGGGCTTAAATAAATTGTTGGCATAATAAAAAACATCCTTTCATTTCAAATTATGAAACAAAAGGATGTTATATGTTTAAATATTAAGGCCTTCGGCCGATTTTTTAACCACCGACAAGAACCAACAATAAAGGGCTTCGCCAAGCTCCTGATAAATGGGGTCACCGTCGTGTGAGCAAAGCATTGCAAAGGTCTGACCCATTCGCCTTTCAAGGTCAAACCCACGGCGGAAGACAAGATAATAAAATGAAAACGCACCTGTGTCGGTTGATGTTTTATAAAGCTCGTCATCCTTGTCCTTTAAAGTGTCTAAAAAGCTTTTCTGGGCAATGCCCGTAACGGTGTCATCGGGGGCAAATTCCTCAAAGCCGACGGTGGCGGTAAAGGAAATCAGCAAACGGCGCTGAATTAAAATATCGTTACCGATTTCTTCCGACAAGGGATTTTCATTCGCGTCGGCAATAAATTCAAGCGCAACGTCCCTGCCCCACTGTTCGGCCTTTTTTTGAATTTCATCCGAAATTTTTTGACCTTCGGCAGAGCTGTTAAGGTTTTTCTTAACGTCTATTGACGGCTTATCGCCTGCGATTTTAATGTCTTCATCTAAAAACAATTAAATCATCCCTTTATTCTAAACTTTTGAGAGCTTTTGCCAGCTGATCGGGGCAAGAAGTGCCTTTTAAACCGCATTTTATACCTTCAAGACGGTTTATAACCTCTTCAACCTGCATACCTTCAACCAGCGCCGAAATTCCCTTTGTGTTGCCGTTGCAGCCACCTTCAAAGCGAAGGTTATAAACCCTGCCGTCCTCAATATCGGCAGTGATTGTCCGCGAACAGACCCCACTAGTTTTATATGAAAGCTTCATTTTAAATATTCCTTATCTGTCTTTAAATTTATTACTTCTTACAGGGTGACGCAATTTTCTTAAAGCCTTGGCTTCAATCTGACGGATACGTTCCCTTGTTACGTTAAATTCAGAGCCAACCTCTTCAAGTGTATGGCATCTGCCATCCATAAGCCCAAAGCGCAAACGGATAACCGCTTCTTCACGCGCGGTGAGAGTTTTCAAAACACCGTCAATGTCTTCGTTTGTAATGGTCTTCAAAGCGGCTTCATCGGGTGCTAAGGCATCCTCGTCGCGGATAAAGTCCATAAGGCGGGAATCCTCTTCAGGGCCGATAGGTGTTTCCATTGAAACGGGCTCCTGTGCGACACGCATAATTTCGCGCACACGTTCAACCGGTAAATCCATCTTTTCTGCAATAAGCTCTTCACTGGGTTCAGAGCCGTTTTCGTGTAAAAGCTGACTTTGAATTTTCTTAAGGCGGTTGATGGTTTCAACCATATGAACAGGAATACGGATTGTGCGCGCCTGGTCGGCAATTGCACGGGTAATAGCCTGTCTAATCCACCAGGTTGCATAGGTAGAAAACTTAAAACCCTTTGTATGGTCAAACTTGTCAACAGCTTTAATAAGACCAACGTTGCCTTCCTGAATAAGGTCAAGGAAGTACATACCGCGGCCGACGTATTTTTTAGCAATACTTACAACAAGACGAAGGTTTGCTTCGGTAAGGCGCTGCTTTGCATATTCGCTGCCTTCACTGATTTTTACTGCAAGTTCAATTTCCTCCTCAGAAGATAAAAGCGGAACGCGGCCGATTTCACGAAGATAAACCTTAACCGGGTCATCAAGTGACATATTTTCAAAGCTGCCGTCATCCTCAACAATGGCATCAACGTCTACGTCAACCTCCTTAAGCTCGTCCTCGGTAGGTTCTTCATCAAAATCAAGCTCTAATACCGTAGGCTCGGAAAAAAGCTCTTCAAGGTCTTCGGGAGCATTTTCAATGTCGTGTATGCTTTCTTCTTTTTCTTCCATTTCTTCAATTTCGTTGTTTAAAACTTTATCTTCCTTTTTGGTCTTTGCCATAATTTTCAAGCTCTCCTTTATTTTTTCTTGTCAATAATACGCTTAAGCTGTTCTGCCCAGTCTTCGTTTGAAGTTTCGGCAGGATTTTGGCGATTTAACATCTCATTTTCTTCTAATATTACCTTAATACAGTCTTTTAATACAGTTTTTGGCGCCGTACCGCCTTTATTTGCATTTTGAAGTGATACAAGATAACCCACCTCAGCAGGCAAAAGCCTTTGTGCAAACACCGAAATGTCCAAAGCACGCCCTTCATCCAGCGTTTCACCGATAATTTCATAAACACGTCTGTTAAGACCGGTTATCATTTTATCGGGCGGCAGTTCTGAATGCACGGTTTCATAAAAATCGGGATGCTGAAGCAGAAGTGAAATAACCGTTTCCTCTGCGGCTGTGCCCTTTACTGAATTGCGGCGATCGGGGTTAAGGTCATCCTTTGAAAATTTAGGATGAATAACCGCGTTGATTTCAGCTTTTTTGGCAACGCGAATGT
The DNA here is from genome assembly GCA_045580625.1 of Acutalibacteraceae bacterium. Lineage (GTDB taxonomy): Bacteria > Bacillota > Clostridia > Oscillospirales > Acutalibacteraceae > UBA737. The sequence goes on from JAZNOE010000028.1 coordinate 16,677, forward strand.
TCTTTTTACGAAGCTCGTCCACCTTGGTGGTCAATGCGGTGCGCGAAACACCGTATTTTTCCGAAAGCTTGCCGATATAAATATCGCGCGCCATAACGTCATCGCTTGTCGCGATAATTTCTGCCGCGGCATTAAGATATTTAAGCCTTGAGTCTTCGTTTGTCAAATCAAGCCCCTGCGCCGCCATAAGCAGCTTATAATCCATATTGCTTACCGCACCCTCTAAAAGTGCTTTAAATCGGTCAGGACCCTGGGTTTTAATAAATTCATCGGGGTCTTTACCGTTTGGTATACTTACCACACGAACGTTAAGACCCGTATTCCTTAAAATTTCTTCAGCACGTTTTATAGCCTTTTGACCCGCGGCATCGGCATCAAGCATTAACACAATTTCTTTTGTGTAACGGGCAATTAAATTGGCCTGTTCGCTTGTGAATGCCGTACCCAAAGGTGCCACAACGTTTTCAAAGCCTGCCTGATGAAGGGATATAACGTCCATATTACCTTCAACCAGAATTATCTGCTCACTGCAGAAATTTTTGGCAAAATTGATGCCGAAAAGGTTCTCGCTCTTTTTGTAAACAGGTGTGTCGGATGTATTAACGTACTTACCGCCCTTTTTCTCATCTTCCGGAAGCGCGCGACCGCTAAAGCCTACAATATTACCGCGGATATTAATTATTGGAAACATTATACGCTTTCTGAAACGGTCATAATAGCTTCCGCGTTGACTTACACCGACAACGTTTGCAGTAACCATATCACTTATCGCAAAGCCCTTGCTTTTTAAGTGGTTTATAAGGCTGTCCCAGCTGTCGGGTGCGGCGCCAAGACCGAAATGCTTAATGGTCTTAAGCGAAAGACCGCGGTTTTTATAATAATCAAGTGCCCATTTACCCGCATCGCTCATTAAGTAGCTATGAAAAAATTTTGCGGTTTCGCGGTTAATGTCATAAACCGTGTTTTTAACCTTTTGGAAGGTGCTGTCATACCCGTCCTGCGGCAGTTGAATATTACTGCGTTCGGCAAGAAGCTTTACAGATTCAATATAATCAAGGTTTTCAATAAGCCCTGTAAAGGTGATAACGTCACCTCCGACACCACAGCCAAAGCAGTAAAACGAACCGTTTTCGGGATAAACCGTAAAGGACGGTGTTTTTTCGCTGTGGAACGGGCAAAGACCAACAAGATTTTTGCCGCGGCGTTTTAAAACAGAATACTGTGAAATAACGTCTTCTATTTCATTTTTATACTTTATTTCATTTATTACTTCTTCCGGTATAGCCATTATTCCACCGCCCTTTATTTGATTTGAAAATTAAATGGACCAACCTTTAGGAATGTATATATTTGAATAGACCGAAACGGCATAATGGTCGGTCATACCTGCAATATAGTCACAAATTGCACGGTCAATGCCGTCAGTTTCTAAAACCAATTTATATTCATCGGTCAATTTTTCAGGATGCTGTTTAAGGTGTTTATAAATACCCTCAACTATGCCAAGCACCTTGCTTTCTTCGGCCTTGGCAACGGGGTTGCGGTAAACACGTTCATACAAAAATTCGTGCAGTTCATTATAATGGTCAAAGATTTCTTCATCCATTACAATGTCCTGACTGCCGTTTTTAACAATTGAATTAAGCAGAGTTGTAATTCGTTGAGTTTTGGTGTGACCCAAAACATCACGAATTTCTTTTGGTATATCATCATTAGAAATAACACCTGCGCGTACAGCATCATCTATGTCGTGATTTATATAAGCAATACGGTCGGCAAAGCGAACAAGCTTGCCTTCAAGTGTGTCGGCCCATTCGCCTTTGGTATGGCGCTCAATACCGTTAAGAACCTCATAAGTCAAATTAAGACCCCTGCCGTCCTTTTCAAGATGCTCACACACGCGAACACTTTGGTCAAAGTGGGTAAAGGCAAAGGGCATTAAATCGTTAAGCGCCCTTTCCCCCGCGTGACCGAAGGGTGTGTGACCAAGGTCGTGACCCAAGGCAATGGCTTCGGTAAGGTCTTCGTTAAGCCTTAACGCGCGCGCAACCGTGCGGGCAATTTGCGAAACCTCCAACGTGTGGGTCAGACGGGTGCGATAATGGTCAGATTCAGGTGCCAAAAACACCTGTGTTTTATGCTTTAATCGGCGGAAAGCCTTTGAATGGATAATTCTGTCCCTGTCGCGCTGAAAATCAGTACGAAGGGTGCATTTTTCCTCCTCGCGCTTTCTACCCTTTGAAGCAACGCTTAAAGTGGCATTTTCACAAAGTAAAAGCTTTTCATTATTTTCGGTAATAATTCTTGCACATTCCACATTATTCGCCTCCTATGTAATAATATTAGCAAAAAAATCGGGAATTCCTTTATTTTTTTAAAAAAGGAAGCAAAATATTCTCTTTTTCATCCATTACAAGCCTTGCCGAAAAGCTTTCGCGCAGTTTTTCTTTAAAATCCGCGCAAAATTCTTCCTTTAAAACAAAGCTTAAAGTGATTTTGTCAGTATATTGTGTGTCCTTAATTTCACCTTCGCTTGCGGCAATTAAATTCTGAAGAAGAGTAAGGTCAGAATATTCACAAACAATTTCACAGCTGACACCCTTAAGCATTATATAAACCTCGGCGGTGGACAAAACGTCCTGTGTGGCCTTTGAATAAGCCCGCACAAGACCGCCCGTACCAAGCAAAATTCCTCCGAAATAGCGGGTAACCACAACCGCAATGTTTGTAATGCCACTACCCTGAATACAGTCAAGCATAGGCTTACCTGCAGTACCGTGGGGCTCGCCGTCATCGGAAAAACGGCACATACGTCCACCCTCTACCGAATAGGCATAAACGTTATGGCGGGCGTCCCAATACTTTGATTTCATTTCCTTAACAAAGGCGTTTGCTTCATCCTCGGTTTCACAGTGGCAGAGGGTTGCAATAAAGCGGGAACGCTTTTCAACATATTCACTTTCGTTGCGTTTGAAAACGGTCTGATAACTCAAAGCTACACACCCTTTAGCTTAATTTTTTGTTGCGAAGCTTCTGACAATACTGTGTACACAGCTTGTCGGTGCAATTAGCGCATTTCAGCGCATCGTTTGAAAATTCCCAAAAACGTTCGGGATAAATAATTATTGATAATTCCCATATCACCCAAATAGCCAGTGACACCGCAAAAAGCGACCAGCCGTAAAAGCCGAAAACAAATATAAGGGGGCTGAACATCATAAGATGGTCCCAATTGAAAATACGGCAGGTGGTACAGCAACGGTTTTTAAGTATTAGTCTGAAAGGGCACCAGAAAAGCACACATATTAAATCACACACGTAAAAAACGACAGATATAAGCAGCAAAATTTCTTTGCTGATAACGTCAAAGAAATAAAGCAAACCAATTGCCGCAATTAAAGCCACCCACAATACCATAACCACACCCGCCGCTGCGGTTGTGGTAGCAATATGTTTTTTAAGCGCCTGACGGTTTATTTTTTCCCTTATCGGACGAAAACGCTGGCGAAACAGCTTTTGCGAACCAAGCGATATTTGATCTTTAATAGGTATAAACTGGCAAATCATATCAAAAATCCACAAAGCCCACAAAATATGTAAGCACGAAAATCTTCTGAAAAAGTTAAAGCCGTTTAAAATTTCGAATTCCTTTGGTGCAAAAAAGTAAACCGCTACACACGCAATAAGCACAATGCACCTGCCGAAAAAACGTAGCAAATACTTCTTTCTAAGCGGCGAGATTGGTGTTTTGGTTGCTTCCTTATCCCTTATTTCGGTCATTCTGTTACCTCATACTTTAATTAAAATAAATATAAAGAAAAATCCGCAGCCGCCCTTTTCGGCAGTTGCGGAAATAAAGGTAAATTATTTATTGATATTGAAACGCTTGTTAAATCTATCAACGCGTCCGCCGGTATCTACCAATTTTTGCTTACCGGTAAAAAACGGATGACATTTAGAGCAAATATCCAAACGGATATCCTTTTTAGTGGAACGAGTTTCAAACTCAGCACCACAAGCGCATTTAACTGTTACCTTTTCATACTCAGGATGAATTCCTTGTTTCATCTTGGTCACTCCCTTCCATAACGATAGCCAAATTATAATAGCACAAAACAATTAAAAATGCAAGTATTTTTTATCGATTTATAAATTTTTTTATTTTTTCGTATATTTCGACCGTTTTAAACCGCATTTCAAAGCGCTTTCCACCCTTGGCGATATTGGCCGATTCATCACAAACCGTGTCATTAAGCTCGCCCTTAACTGCGGCAGGCACACACACCGTCGGGTAAACCACACACCACCAGTTTTGTCCGTCCCCTTCACCCAAAGTTATTATAAGCGACTGATAGTCACCCGCAGGCAAAGTGAAGTCATCATAATAACGTGTAGAAAATTCACTGCTGCCAACCGTTGCGGTAGCAGTATAATTAAAACCGTTTTCTTTTATAACGTCATTTGCAATATCTTCAAAAACCGAAAGATTATCCGAAACGGTATTTTGCGCCGCATTAAGGTCATTTGCATTCAAAAACATTTTATCGGTTTTTAAAAGAATTTCATCCCTTATTTTAAGCTTCAGCTGTTGGTCGGCTTCACTGTCAGAATTCGCGATTATATGTAACCGCAAAACGTTTTGACGCAAATCATCACACGCGGCAGAAAAATGCGACATTGAAAGCATAACCGCACAAATAAGCCCAAAGCAGAGAGATAAATGTATTTTTCTTTTCATAATTAAGACTCCTTCAATAATTCAGTCAAGCTGATTATTGACAAAAGCCTTAATTCTTATTCAAATTCAATTGCATAGTCACACGGACGGCACAACCAAGAAGGAATATTCTTAACTTCTAAAGCTTTTTTTGCGTTTAATGCCTTTTGTTCATCCGCATAAACTGCAAACCAAGTAGGACCGCTGCCCGTAAGGGCGACACACTCGGCATTTGTTTTTAAAAGCTCGGCCTTAACCGCACTTTGTGGCCATACCATTTCAAAGGCATTGTAAAGATGGCATGAAAGATCTTTAAAATCGTTATTTTCGAGCGCTGACAATACGGCATTTGTATCAGCCAACACGGTTTCCATCGCATCAAGTCGGCGGTACATTTCACCGGTCGAAGGCTTTTGGTCGGCTTTTGCAAGCAAAATATAACCCTTTTTAAGCGGCACCGCAGGGGTAAGAATTTCACCAATGCCTTCGCTTCGCATACAGCCACCCTTTATAAAGAAAGGCACGTCAGCGCCAAGCTGTAATGCCATACTGCAAAGTGTCTCATAAGAAAGGTGGGTTTCATAAAGTTTGTTAAGCCCCAAAAGCACCGCCGCGGCATCGGCGCTGCCACCGCCAAGCCCTGCCGAAAGCGGTATTTGCTTTTTAATTTCAATTTGGCAACCGCCCGTAATCTTGACAGTTTCAAAAAACAGTTTAGCCGCTTTATATGCAATGTTTTCTTCCTGCCCCAAATCCCCGCAAATAACTTTAATTTTATCTGATGTTTCAATGAAAACGGTATCGTAAAGATTTACCGAATGCATAACGGTATCAATCAAATGATAACCATCTTCCCTCTTGCCGCAAACCGACAACGAAAAATTAATTTTTGCATTAGCCTTCAGCTTCATTTTTATTACTCCTGAAATTTAAAACTAAAACCGATAAAAGCACCAGCACAATACCCACAAGATGCCAGATTTCAAACACTTCGTGAAACACCGCAACACTTATAACGGTTGCGACAACAGGCTCTAAAGTAGCAATTATCGGGGCCGCCGACGTCGGTACACCCGCAAGACCGTAGGTATAAAGCAAATAAGGTATTACGGTATTTGTAACCGCCATTAAAAACAGTACAATTAAAGCCGACGGCTTATTTGACACCTGCGACACCGTCGCACCAATATTTATAAACGGAATAGACCCCACCGCCGCAAACAAAAAGGTGTAAAAGGTGATTGTCAGGGTGTTGTATTTTTTATTTATAAGTATTTGACTAAAAATTGTATAAAGCGAATAACCAAAGCCTGTCAAAAGCCCAAAGCCAAGCGCGGCAGGTGAAAGACGGTGATTTTGCGAAAAAATACCCGAAACAAAGCAACAGCCAACAAAAGCAATTACAAGCGCTGATATTTTATTAAGGGTTATTTTTTCGCGAAACAGTAAAACCGATAAAATACAGACAAAAATGGGCGCTGTATACAGCAGCACCGCCGCTACCGAAAGGGATGTAAGCGCCATTGTTTTATAATAACTGAAATTAAAAAGAACAATGCTGAAAACACCCGCCGCGGCAAAAAGCCACAGGTCTTTAAGCGACACCTTAAATAAATTTTTATTTTTAAAAAGAATTATAAGTCCCAAAACAACAACGGAAAAGAGAGCTCTAAAAAATACAATCTGCATTTCTTTAATGCCGCTGTCGGACACACTTCTTACGAAAATTCCTGCCGCACCCCAAAGCGCCGCGGCTATAAGAACACATAAAAAGCGTATATTAAGCTTATTTTTCAAAAAGTTCACCTTGCAAAAACAAAAAGTGCAATTCCAAAGAATTACACTTTTATTTTATCCATATAATATTATGATGTCAAGAAATTAGTTGCGAACAGTGTGCTGATACCCGAAGCTGTCAGTCTTTAGTCCTTCAAAGCTGTAGCCCATCGCAGAAAGCCCTTCAATTATGTAAGGCAAAGCCTCGACCGTGGCTTGTTTATTTCCAAGGTCGTGCATTAAAACGCAAATTGAATTTTTATTTGCAGCCTGCGATAAAACGTTGTTGACAATTTTTTCTGCCGTAATACGGTTGCTTGAAGCATCACCCGAATCAACATTCCAGTCAAAGTAAGCATAACCCTTTATCTTAAGCTGATTTGTAAGCCGTGTCATAATACCTTCGCAATAGTTTTTGCTGATAATATTACTTCCGCCACCGGGAAAACGCACAATTTTTGAATCTATACCCGTCATTTGAAACACCGTGTCAGAAAGCGTGTAAAGGTCGGTATAATATGCATCGGTGCTCGAATATATAACCTCATAACGGTGTGTGTTTGAATGAAGACCTATTGTATGACCCTTTTCGGCAATTCGAGGCAGATATTCAAGCTTGCCCGAGCCAATAACAAAAAAGGTTGCCTTTGCTTCATATCTTTCAAGTATGTCAAGAATTTCAATCGTCCTGTCCGAAGGGCCGTCATCAAAGGTAAGATAGCACACCTTTCTTTCGGGTGCAACAACAGGCTGTGGTGAATTTTGCGCGCCTAAAATCTGCTCTGCCACGACAAGCTTTTGATTATCGACAAGACCTAAAAGCGCGTTTGCGTCGGCAAGCTCTTTTTCAGTCTTGGCAAGCTTATCTTTAAGCTCCTTGTTTTCTTTTTTATGTTTTTCGTATTCTTCGGCTTTTTCGTTAACCTCTGCCATTGCCGTTTTATACTCTTTATGTTCCTTGGTATTTTTAATTGCGCTTACAACCACAACGGTGGTAAGTGCACCGCTTAATGCAATTATTATTGCAAGTGCCACGGCAACGGTTGCCAAAAAAATCGGCATTTTAACAAATCTTTTCAACGGTTTTCTCCTTACAATTTATTCAGCCTAAACATTATAACAAAAATACACCTGCAATGCTATTACAAATTATTACAAATAATGATTACAAAATCTTACAAATTTTGACCCAAAAATAAAAAAGTTGATAAATTTATTATTTAATGGTATAATAACTTAGTAAATTTATTTTGGAGGTTTATTATGTCTGAAATTATCATTACCTGCGACTCTACCGCAGATTTACCCTTAGAGCTTCGCGAAAAGTATAACATAGGTGTTATTCCCCTTGGTGTTACCTTGGGTGCAACTACATATCTTGACGGTGTAAACATCACCCCTGATGAAATTTATGCTCACCACGACAACACAGGTGAGTTGCCCAAAACCACCGCTGCAAACGTGGGTGATTTCATTGATTTCTTCACCCCTTATGCCGAGGCCGGCAAAACCGTTATTCACTTCCCCATTTCATCTGAAATGTCTTCAACCTACAACAACGCGCTTTTAGCCGCTGCCGAATTTGAAAACATTCACATTGTTGATTCAAAAAACCTTTCTACAGGTATTGGTCTTGTGGTTGTTGCCGCTGCCGAAATGGCACAAAGCGGTATGACTGCTGATGTAATTGTTGAAAAGGCTGAAGAACTTGTAAAATGCTCTGACGCTTCATTTGTTATTGATAACCTTGAATATCTTCATAAGGGTGGCAGATGCTCAGCCGTTGCAATGCTTGGCGCAAATCTTTTAAAATTAAAGCCCTGCATTGACGTTACAAACGGCAAAATGGACGTAAGCAAAAAATACCGTGGTAAGTATGGTGAAGTTTTGAAGCAGTACGTTTCTGAACGCCTGGCTGATCTTTCAGCTATTGATGACAGCCGCATTTTCGTTACCCACGCAGGCTGTGCAGATGAAATTGTAAATGCCGTTGTCGAACAGGTTAAGGCTTACGGTTATTTTAAAGAGGTTATCCCCTGCCGTGCCGGCTGCACCGTTTCTTCACACTGCGGTGCTGACACACTTGGTATTTTATATATCCGCAAGTCACCCAAAGTGTAATTTTGCATAGTATATTTCAGGGGACCTTTTGGGATATCCTGAATATCGGCGGCAAAAATGTTTTTGTCTTTAAATTACCGATTTTTCCCCTTTATATAAACGAAACCACCCAAGCGGGTGGTTTCTTTATTTTATGTAATTTTCAAGTTGTTTTTGTAATTCGTTAACGCAGCCTTTATCAGCCGACTCAAAACGGTCAAATAAAAATTCACGGTTTAAGGCGTCATATTTTGTTTTGCAGATTTTTTTAAAGGGTAACAATTCAACCCTTTCTATACAACCAAAGCTTTTCACAATTTCGGAAAGCTTGATAATATTTTCTTCATTATCATTAAGAGAAGGCACGATAACCTGTCTTAAAATAACCTGCTTACCCTTTTTATCAAGCAACTTCAAAAATTCAAGCGGCACATCAATTGAGCAGCCAACGAATTTTTTATAATCGTCATTGTTGGTGAATTTTATATCCAATAAAATAAAATCGCTTAAATCAATAAGCCTTTCAACCGCAGAGTTTATAATGCACCCACTTGTATCAAGACAGGTATTGATGCCGTTTTGATGGCATTTTTCAAAAACTTCAGCCGCGAAGTCGGCCTGTAAAAGCGGCTCACCGCCCGAAAGGGTAATTCCGCCGTTTTCACCGAAATATTCTTTAAATCTCAAAGCCTTTCCTACTATTTCGTCACTACTGAAGCTTTCTCCGCCCATTACTTCATGCGTTTCGGGGTTGTGACAATAACCGCATTTAAGCGGACACCCCTGCAAAAACACCACAAATCTGACACCCGGACCGTCAAGCGTGCCGAGTGACTGAAAGGAGCTTACAAACCCGTTCATCACATTACCTCGTGGAAGGTACGACTGATAACCTCTTTTTGCTGTTCACGTGAAAGCTTATGGAAATTAACTGCATAACCAGATACTCTGATTGTCAGATTAGGATATGCTTCGGGGTTGTTATACGCTTCAATAAGCGTTTCGCGGTTTAAAACGTTTACGTTTATGTGGTGCGCCATTTTAGCAAAATATCCGTCAAGAATGGTGACAAGATTCTTAATTCTATCATCATTTTCACGGCCTAAGGTTTCGGGTGTAATTGAAAAAGTGTTGGAAATACCGTCACGACAGTCATCATAGCTGATTTTAGCCACCGAATTAAGTGACGCCAGCGCACCGTTTTCTTCACGGTTATGCATTGGGTTTGCACCGGGAGCAAAGGCATCGCCCGCTTTTCTGCCGTCAGGAGTGGCGG
>JAZNOE010000029.1:0-16818 GCA_045580625.1 Acutalibacteraceae bacterium
TTTAACTGTTTTGTTCATTTGGTTAGGTGCAATACCGCTGAACTTGAATGCATAAAGATTATTTGAAGGATTAAGTGCATAAGAATCTATTCTGGTGGTCTTGCCGTCAAGTTCAAATACTGCATAGAAATCAGTATAACCTAAATCAATTAATACGGGGTCGAAGTTAAAGTTAAATGCAAGGTTGCTCTTAAGCTCAAGAGCTGCATTTTTGAAGTTAGGAAGTCTGATTGCTTCAATAGCTTCTGTCTTAACGTCACCGCAAACGGTACAGGTGTAAACCTTTGAGCCTGCAACATCGGGCTTAGCGGGTGTTACAACTGCTTCGCCGTAGGTGTGTTCGCCTGTTGCGGGAATTTCTTCAGTTGAAATAACCTCACCGCAGTCGTCACAGGTAACGGTTACAGAGCCTGCAGCTACGCAAGTAGCATCAACAGTAGTTGTTGTGGTGTTTTCGTGTGTACAAGCAACTTCGCGAACGTCGCCGCAAACGTTACATGTAGCATCCTGATCGTTGTCATAAGTATGACCGGTTGCGGGTGCGAAAACAACTTCAAAGAAGTCGCCGCAGATAGAACATACATAATTCTTAACGCCGTCTTCTTCACAATTCGGGTAAGAAATGTTGCAGTTGTAAGTGTGTACACACTTAGCCTTAGATTCCTTAAGTGCAGCGTCTAAAGCAACAACGGTAGCCAAATCTTGACTTTCTTTTTCAAAATTATCGTAAGAAAGTGCGAAATTAACAACTTCTGCACCTGTTGAATTATCAATAACCTTGAAATTATCCATATAGCCCTTAAGACCTGCGCCAATATAGAACCAAGGATATGATGCTACGTCAATAGTGTCAACAGTAAATGAAATTGTTTCCCATTTGCCTGCTGCGCCGGAAATTTCAGTCCAATATTGACCTTCATCACCGGGGAATGCGTTGCCACTATATGTGCTATTTGACATATGAGCAACGATATTTTTGCTTGCGCCGATTTCCAATGCATAGAAATCAAACTTAACAGTATAATTTCCAATCGGAAGGTTAGCCGCACCAAAACCTAAGTCAATGAAATGGAACGCTGCAAAACCTGAGCCTGCGGAATTATCAACTAAAATTGCAAAATCGCCGTCGTTACAAACGTCACAAACATTGTTGCCGTCAGCATCAACGTGACCGGGTGCAGAACCAACAACTTCATTTACAACGTTATCACAAAGGATGCAGGTGTAAACCTTTGCGCCTGCTTCGGTACAGGTTGCATCTTTGGTGGTTGCTTCATAAATATGGATGCAGGGTTCTTTAGCTGCAACCAATTCATCTGACAATTTGTCGATTGTAAGATAAGCTTTGTGCTTTTCGGGAACGGTAAGAGTGCTGAAGTTACTTTCGGTACCTTCAACAATATCGCCGTCGCTATTGATAATTCTTACGTTATCGATATAGCCCTTAAAGCCGCCATATACAAATAAGATGTGGTTACCTGATTTAGAAGCATCTTCAACAGTAAAGGTTGTGCTTGTGGTGTTCCATTCATTAGCAACCAAATTGGTGCCCTTCCAGTAGCCAGCATAGGTAGAAGCACTACCACTTGAGGTACGGAAGTGGAAAACGTTTTGAGTTGTGGGGAATTCTAAAGGATAAACGTCGAATGCAAAGGTATAGGTTTCGCCTGCTTCGAGAGTATTATAGTAGCTTGACATACCTAATTCGTTAAACCAGAATGACTGGTTAGCAAGGCCGTCAGTAGCGAGAGATGTGGTATCAACAAGCATACCATAATCATATTCTATGTATTCGGGAATATCATCATATTTAATGATTTCAAATTCACAGTTAGTACGGTCTTCACGGCTGTCGAACTTAACTGTTTTACCATTTGCGGTTAATTCAATATCCCAAACATATAATTCAGCATTAGTGGTTACAGCATCAAATACAAGTGATGTTGAACCGGAATGAGTATATGTGAAATTCTCATGTACGCCTAATTCAAGATATTGGGTAGAACCTGAATTGCCATTGATTGACACACTACCATTCATAAGGCAATAATCAAATTTAATTGAAATAGGAGTATCAACGGTTGTAGTTCTGAAAACTTCATTACCGCTTGTCTTGCTGGAGTCGTAATCTCCATCCCAAACCATTTTATAAACAACGGTGTTATCTGTGCCCTTTGCTTTAGCAATTGCGGGTTCCAATGCAACTACAGTTGCACATTCATGTGTTTTGCCTAATTGATTAACATCAAATTCTAAACGTGTTACTAAGGTTTCACCGTCGTATACACGGAAGTTATCAAGATAACCTTCAAAGCCGGCACCAACAATCAATGTGTGGTATGCAAGAGCTTTGTCGCCTGTTGCGGTGAACTGTACTGACTGAGTAGTCCACTGGTTAAGCACTTCGGTGGTTTCCCAACGATTGCTTTCATCGGTCATACCGCCGCCGGTGTTATGTACACCCTGATATTGGAATTTAGTTGTGCTGTTAGAAAGTGTGTAGATATCAAATTTTAAGGTGTAAGTCTTTCCGGTAGGAACTGACATCTGAGGCATGTTTAAACCGTTGAACCAAATTTTATTTGATTGTGCGTCACTTTCGGAATTATCAACATAAACAGCATAATCTATGTTCTTTTCATAAGAAATTTGTTCAGATAATTTAACAACTTTTGCACCGTTGCTGATGTTTGATAGATCATCAGCAGTGGGTTCAAATGAAGCAACTACGTTACCTTGGCTATCCTTAATGGTAAGGTTGTCAATGTAACCGGTAAAGCCGTCAGCATCATCAATAATGTAGAAGATTACGCCTTTCCAATCAGTGGTTGTAGTAACGTTAAATGAATAATGTGTCCATTTATTTACTTCGGTAGGAGCTTCTTTCCATACCTGATGACCGCCTTCAATTGCGGTATTGGTACTCCAAGTGGCATCGGTAGCACCGAAAACTACTCTTGAACCTAACGTAAGTGAATAAACGTCAAAATCAACAGTGTAGGTGTTACCTGCAGGAAGATTGGGTTCTTCCATACCCAATTCAAGGTGAGAGGAATCCTTTTGAGTTACCCAGAAGTTGTTGCCACTAATAGAACTATCAAAATAAATTGCATAGTCAGCATCGGGATCTTCAACCCTTGCTATTCCTTCAGGCAATTCAACAATTGAACCGCAGTTGCTAACTAATGAAGTGTCTTCAGCAGTAGGTTCAAAGGAAGAAACTACGTTGCCTTGGCTATCCTTAATGGTAAGGTTATCAATATAACCGGTAAAGCCGTCAGCATCATCAATAACGTAGAAGATTACACCCTTCCACTCAGCGGTTGTAGTAACGTTAAATGAATAATGTGTCCACTTGTTTACTTCGGTAGGAGCTTCTTTCCATACCTGATGACCGCCTTCAATTGCGGTAGTTGTGCTCCAAGTACCGTCAGTAGCACCAAAAACTACTCTTGAACCTAACGTAAGTGAATATACGTCAAAATCAACAGTGTAGGTGTTACCTGCAGGAAGGTTGGGTTCTTCCATACCAATTTTGGTAACCCAGAAGTTGTTGTCGTTGGAACTATCAAAATAAATTGCATAGTCCCCGGTACCTGTAGCTTCTGCTGCGCTTACACCAAGTGCCATGGGAAGAACAGACAAAAGCAATGCGAGAGTCAAAACAATTGATAAAAGTTTTTTCATTCTCATTCTCCTTTTTTTATATTGTGTTATCATTACAAGAGTGGATTTCATAACAAAACACAATTTTAATGATACACTTTGATTATAAAAATTTTTAAAAATTTATTCAATGAACAAAAAGGATTTTAGAGTGAATTATTTTGTCTTTTTTGCAATAATGCCCAAATGTTATTATCTTTTTTAAAATCTTTGTGCAATTTCAACCATAAAATACCACACATTCCACCTAAAATATTTTATAAGGCGGTTAAATTATAGTTTATCGGGCAAGGTTTCCCCTTGAGGGGAAGCTGTCACGAAGTGACTGATGAGGTGTAATTTGCAGTGATAAAACGGTTTTCACCTCATCCACCACTGCCGTGGTCCCCCTTCCCCTCAAGGGGAAGGCTTATAAACCCCAATTTAATCACCAACGATTTAACAAAACAAATGCATATAAAAAAGAAGCCTTGAAATCAAGGCTTCTCTTTATACTTATTATTCAAATAAAAGTGAGTAAATAAAATTAATCTTTAAAAAAATGCTCTTCAACTGCGGCGCACAAATAATGATATATCGGCAAATGCAGCTCCTGAATTTTGTAGGTTTCGGTTTCGGGCGCACAAATTGTAACATCAGCAACATTTTTAAGCTTACCGCCTGTTTTACCTGTCAGACCGATAACCTTTATTCCAAGTGCTTTTGCAACCTTAACAGCACCGAACACGTTCTTGGAATTACCCGACGTGCTTATGCCGATAAGTATATCATTTTCCCTTGCCAATGCCATTAAAGGTTGTGCATACATAAGCTCGGGGTCGACGTCGTTGCAAAAAGCCGAATTAAGCGCAGTAATTGACGGAAGTGAAATTGCAGGCAAACCGCCCTGCAGCTTTGACAGTAATTCATCATCCACCAAATCACAATTATTCTTCATTTCGGCTTTTTTAGCATCACTGAGCGGGCGAAGCTTTAAAAAGCCCTTCATAAGCTCGCCTACAATATGGTCAGAATCGGCACAGCTGCCGCCGTTACCGCAAATAAGCACCTTACCGCCCTTTTCATAACATTCAATAAGTGCTTTTTCCGCCTTTAAAATATCTTCTTTACAACATTCCAAATTTGGGTATCTTCTTAATAATTCATTTAACATTCTGAAAACCTCACAACAACGCAGTTGCAACTGCGGCATAATCACCTATTTGTTCATCAAGTCCCGCAGGTACCACCTTACAGCAATTTGCCGAATGGAATAATGCTTCTTTTTCTATAACTTCTTTTGCGGATTCCCACAAAAGATTACGGCTTCTTGCAAAAATACTGCCGATAACAATTACTTCGGGATTAAGAATGTCAATAATAATCGACAAGCCTTTTCCTAAATATTCACCGCAAATGCGATAAACTTCAATAGCGGTTTCATCACCCATATTAGCGGCATCTGCAATTGTTTTTGCGGTGACGTCTGCCTGTGTATACCCTTTTTTGAAATACAATGGATATTCACCCATTTGCGCTTTTTCCAAGGCTTTAATATATCCAAGCTGAGCCAAGCCGCCGCCACTGCAAAAGCCTTCAAACGAGCCCGCTTTACCATAGCCGACGGGACCGAATTTATCCAACCTTATGTGCCCCACTTCACCCGCGTTATCGTTTGTACCGCTGTAAAGCTTGCCGTCAAGTATTAACCCTGCGCCTAGCCCCGTGCCAAAGGTCAGAAAAACAACGTTATTAAAGCCCTTACCCGCACCGAATTTCCATTCGGCAACTGCACAAGCATTAGCATCGTTTTGCAGTTTAGTAGGTACACCGTAATGCTCTTCTATTTGTTTTACAATTGCAACGTTATCCCAACCGGGCAAATTCGGCGGTGACATTATAACGCCTCTTTTAGAATCAAGCGGTCCGCCGCACGAGATACCAATTGCATAGGGCTTGCCATCGATAATGCCGTCAGCTATACCCATTAGTTTATCTATCATTTGAACGGGCGACAAGCCATGGTCAGTTGGACATTTTTCTTTTTTAAGAAGCTTGACGTTATTGCCGTCCCATTCAGCAGTTATAACCGCACACTTTGTACCGCCGATATCAAAACCCAAAACCTTCATAAATACTTCACTTCCATTCAAAATGTAACTGTTTGCTTCAAAATATTATTACCTTCACTGTCAACAAAGGTAACTTCTGCAAAATCAATATTTTAGCGCCGCATGACACATCAAACTCTGTTTTGACATAATACATTGTCATTTAAATAATAATGTTTAAAACCTTATATTTTTTCTTTGCTGGCGCCTGTTTAATTTAGATTATAGCATTATTGGTTTAAAATTTCCACTGTAATTCTTTCTTTATCAAAAAAGTATTTAAATTTTCATACAAAATCATATTATATAAAAAACCACTAAATTAATCTTCACATTTCATTTTTTAACAAATTTCGCATTTTTTACCTTTAATAAAAATTAATAGTCAACACACAATAATAAAGCAAACGCGAAAAATATTTATAGGAGAGTAATTAAAAATGGCTAAACATGTAGTTCCCGAAGCTAAGGACGCACTCAACCGCTTCAAGATGGAAGCTGCTAACGAAGTTGGCGTTAACTTAAAGCAGGGTTACAACGGCGACCTCACCGCTAAGCAGGCTGGCTCTATCGGCGGTCAGATGGTTAAAAAGATGATCGAATCTTACGAAAACAGCATGAAATAATTTGTGCTAAAAATAAAAAACCGCTCTTTTGAGCGGTTTTTTGTTTTTATAGTAGCTTTAATTCAATTTCATTAACAAGTTTTAAACCGAATTTTTCAACCATTTTTTGGGCTTCTTTAAGCGATTCACCGTCATAAGCGCGGTCAGCCGTATGAGCGTCGAAGCCAAAAATGACTTTATTACCAACTTCACCGGCAATTTGCCAAAATACATCATTCGGGTACCACCTGTTTTCATTAATACCCAAAAGATTAATTTCCAACGGAATATCATACTCTTTTGCGGCTTCACACAAGCGTCTTACTTCCCTTTTATATTCTGCACAATTGGTTTCATAATTAAATATATCAGGATGAGCAACGTAAGAAAACACACCCGTTTTTATTCCCTTAATAACCAGGTCTGTATAAGATATTAAATCTTCTTCGGTATGGTCAGGTCCTGAAGAATAATTTACCATTTCAAAGGAGTCGTGTCTACTAAAATGCTGCCCCAAAATCAGATACTCTGCACCAAGCGATTTAACGTAAGACAGCATATCATCAAAATGCTTGGGTAAATATTCCATTTCAAAGCCGATATGAATTTCTATATCATTTTTATACTTTTCACAAAGCGATAAAAGTGTGGACATATAATCATGTGCATCCTTAGTCTGAACGTGCCAAGGATACTCTTTACCGTTTTCAAACGCAAAGGGCACGTGGTCCGAAAAGCCCATTATTTTAATACCGCCCGCGATAGCATTTTTAATATATTCTTCTTCGGTACCGCTTGCGTGACCGCACCGAAAGGTATGGGTGTGATAATTAGCGTACATAACCTAAAATCCTTTTTAAAAGCGCAAAAACATTAATGCTTGCGCATAACTATATTGAAAGGCATATCCAAATCATCAAAGCTTTTTTTATAATTAAAATTAGCTTTTCGGGTATTTTGGCGGATATGCTTTTTGCGATACTCTGTAGGAGAAATACCCATAACCTTTTTAAAGCGGTTTGTGAAAGACGGCTGATCAACAAAGCCCAAATCAAGCGCAATGTTATGTATAGATTCAGATGAATCAATTAAAAGGTTTGCGGCGATTTCAATTTTTCTTTCCAGCACATATTGATAAGGTGTTATACCATAACAAAGCTTAAAATCATTTGTTAGCTTTGGCTGTGAAATGCAAAGCTCTTTTGCGATATCTCTTATAGACTTTTTCTCATAAACACATTTATCAAGCTTGGCTTTTATAAGGCCTTCATTACTTACAACCGCATTACGCTTAATATTTTTCTGAAGCGACTGAACTATTTTGAAGAAAACAATGGCAGAATCGGACATTATTTTTTCGATTTCATTATTCGAACAGCAAATTTCATAAAGCTCCTTAATAAGGTCATAATCTTCAAACTGCGAAAAAAGCACGTAATTATTAACACCGTAGGTTACCAGCAGATTTTTTACCAGAATTCCGTCAATATTAAACCATATTTTCTTCCAGTTATTTTCAGGTGTGTATTTATGACAGCTGCCCTTGGGCAAAATAAAAAGATCGCCTTTTTTTACATTATATGTCTTATCATCACAGATAACCATTCCTCCACCTTCTACAACGTATTCCATTATATAACAATAATTGTTATCTCTTGAAATCATATACGGCTCGTCACATTCGGTCATACCCGCAATTTCAATATTAAACGGATAAGCATTTGGATTAAACGGAAACACCTGTGTGGTTTCTATATTCATAAACTTACACCTACCTTTTTTTAAACTTTACAAAGTAATTATAACATCAAAAAACTTAATCTTCAATAGCAAGATAATTTTTTACATATTTTTATAAAAAAAGAGCATATTCATTTAAAGTAAAAGCTTACAATAAACGAATATGCTCGATTTTAAGAATTATTTAGCTTCGAAAGAACTTACTTGTTTTTCAATCTCGCTGTTAATTCTGTTAACGTTTGCATCAATTGTATTCTTAAGTGTTGCTGCGCGTCCTGCAACCTGTGCGGGTGCATAAGTCGCAACGGTAGTATAATCATTATATACGTGTTCACCGGTCAAGGTGCAAACACCGTCAATGTATCTTATAAGCTTCTTGTCTGTCTTCATAGAAGTAAGCTTGAAGAAGAATTCCTGAGCGTCTTCAGAAATAAAAGCAGAATCTAAATCATAGTTATTTACGTCAAGATAATATCTTAAGAAGATACCTGCAGCAACGGGGTTCTTTGAACCGCGGATGCTACCCCATGCACGTGATACAGAAGAAACAACGCGCTTGTTGTTTTCATCAAAGTCAGGCATAAAGGTATAGCCAATTTCTTTGGTGTTCATATCTCTCCAATAACCGGTAGCCTTTAAGCCGAAAGCGTCGATAACTGCCATACCGGCTTTGCCGATCTTAAAGTTATTGGTAAGGTTTAATTCTGTAACCTTTCTGATAAGACCGTCACTGGTCCAGGTAGCAACCTTAGTCAAAACTTCAACTGCTCTTGTATCCATTGCATTTGAGAACTTGCCGTCTTCAAATCTGTAAAAGCCCGAGCCGGTAGATGCAAGCAATGCTTCAACGTCAATATAAGCGCCTAAATAACCTGCATTCTTAAGATCCTTCATACATTTTTCAAATGCAGCGAAGGTCCATTTGCCGGCCTTTACATACTCTTCGGGAGTTGTGATGTTATTATCAGCAAAAATGCGCTTGTTGTAATAAACACAGTCAGCTTCTGACCAGATGTTACCTACGGTATTAACAAGATACGCATTACCGTTAATTGTTGATTTTTCAAACATTGTGGCGTCCCAGATAGGATCGGTCATATCAAGCTTCATAGCCGAAACAGGCTGCAAGCAAGAAAGTGAACCAGGGAAGAACTTGGTTTCAAAGAAAACGTCAGGAGAGTTACCCGAAGCAATAAGACCCTGAATTTCGTGAACGTAGGTTGCCTGAGGAACAGTTACGATTTCAACCTTGATACCGTACTTTTTCTGGAAAGAGTCTACTACGATACCGTCTTCATTGTGGTAAGGGTTCTTCCAGGTAGCATACTTAACGGTAGTACCTCTGTAATCCTCGGGGTTAACACCGTTGCTGCTTCCCTGCTGATTGGGATTACCCTTGCCGCCTGAATCCTTAGAGCCGTTACAGCCCGCAAAAACAGCAGTCATCATAGCAAGACACAAAACCAAGCAAAGAACTTTTGTCAATGATTTCATTATGTTTTCATCCTTTCGAATTATTTAAAATATCAATATTTTGTAGCCAGAACAGAACCGTTATCCTTCTTCTGATACAAGCGAATCCAGTCAACGAAGTATTCAGCAGGAAGGTCGCCTTGATAAATTTCACAACCGTCATATATTTTCCAAGTACTTGAATTAGTAAATAAGTGGTTGTTGAAAATTATATGAAGCTGAGCTTCATTAAAGCCCGACATACCCGATGCACCACCGTCAAAGTTTCTGGTGAGATCGTATGTATAATAGAGCTCGCGGTCGATATACATCTTCATTTCGGTAGGTGTCCATTCAAAGCCGTAAATGTGATATTCATTAACGAGATTTTCAGCATTTGCAAAGGTATAGCCTTCACGTGAAGCATCGGTTTCGTCGCCCCACATTGTATGCTTTGCAGAGCCATCGCTGTACCATTTGTGAATGTTTGGTGCAAGACTGTCAACGCTTGAGAATACTTCGAAAATATCGACTTCGATAGTATAGTCGGACTTATATTTGCCCTGTGTGCCATAAGAGTTTGCACTGCTTGACCAGAAGCCCGGCCAGCAGCCGCGCTTAAACGGAACCTTTGCACGCATTTCGAGATAGCCGTATCTATAGCTCATTTCCTTCATGGTTGAAACAGACCATGGACAAGCAAATTCGGCACCGCCAATTTTGGGGTTGTAATATCTTCTGGTGATCATTTTAAGGTAACCGTTTTCAAGCCTTATTGCATCTTCGGAATCATCAAGAGCAATTTCTGCATTGGCAGCCATTTTGGTGGAAAGGTCCCACTTTTTAGTGTTAAGCTTTGAAGCCTCAAATTCGTCGCCCCAAACATAAACATAGCCGTCAGGCATAGTGGAAGAAAATTCCTGCGTTTTATCAAAAACGTTGGCCTTGCCTTTTGTAAATTCAAGCCTTGTGAAAAGCTCAACTGCCTTTTCGGTCATACTGTCGTGACCGCCGCCGAAGATAAGCTTTGCGTCCTTAACTTCAGCAAAGTAATTGCCTTCTTCACATTTTTTTGAAAATCTTTTTGTGTTGCCGATTAAAATTTCTTTTTCTTTTTCGGCAGTGCTGTCGTCCTTGATTTCAAGCTCGACGTCAGCCTTTGCTTTAAAATAATCTCTGAGAGTTTCAGCGGCATATTTCAAGGTCTTGTTACCATTGGGATAAATAATAGTATAACCGTTAGGACCTTCCCAGTCAACGCTTTCTGCGGTGAAAGGTATGTCGGCCTCAAACTTTGAGGCCTCGATACTCTCTTGTGTGGGAATGAAACGGTCGGTCTTGTAACCACCGTTATCATCTGAATCGGTACAACCACTTACCGCCAAAATGATTGAAAGACATAATGAAATACAAACTATTCTTTTAAACATATCTTTATTTCTCCTTTCAGCGGTAATTAATTCTTATTTTTACTTTTTTTAATAACGATTACAACGATAACTGCGCCTGCTGCTAAAATGAGCACAGCAGCTGCAACCAAAACAATAATCCAGATTATACCCGAATTACCATTATTAGTATCACCGTTATTAACCGAAACGTTTGCATCATCGCCTAAAGCGGTAACCATAAAGTCATCAAAGAAGATGCTGGCATCTCCGCTTGTTCTGATAGCGATCCACTGTGTTTTTGCAGTGAACTTATAAGTAACCTTAGTCCATTCGCCCACCTTAACAGTGTCAATTGATTTAATAAGCTCAACACCCGAGTCACTGTCGTAGATATCGGGGAAATCTTCATGCACTAATGACAAATCTACGTCTGTGCCTTCCTTATCGGTATTGATATAGAATATCATTTCGTATTTAGTACCAACCTTAAGCAATTGGTCATAGAATACAAGGAAGTCAGCCGAATCAGAAATTAAGCCCTTTCTGTGCATTGATGAGGTGCCCGATTTAATATAGGTTGAATCATAACCTGCCGTACCGGGACGGAAGTATTCATAATCCTCGCCATAATCGTATTTAGTGTTGGCATAATCTTCAAAGTCTTGAATGTTACTTGATCTTTCCCACTTTGCATAAAGCATCTGATCAAAATAAGGGAAGAAATCATAAGTATATTCAATGTCAAGTTCCTTATAAACATACCAGCCTGCAAACTTATAACCCTTCTTGGTGGGGGTGGGAAGCTTTAAAGGCTCTTCGGGGTTACCGTACATATTTTCACATTCGGTACCACCGTTGCTTACGAAGGAAACTTCAATAGGCTTAGGATCTGCTGTGTTTGAGAACTTGTCGGTAGTGCCGAAAACTCTTAATACAGGTGTGCCGTTGGGTACTGCATACCAAACCTTATCAAAATCAAGGCCGGTCATATTCTTTTTAGCGGCCTCACCACGCATCATAAGCATACTGATTCTTGTCTGGAATGAGGAAAGACCCAAGTAGGTTGAATAGTTATCCTTATAAGCAATTGATGAGAATGAATTGCTTACACCTGCTCTACCCGCGGCAAGATAGTCGCTGTCAGCAGTTGCAGAATAACATCTTCTTACTGCGGCATTGGTATATTGGGTTTCCATCCAGGTATCACCAATAATACCGCCACCTTTAAGTGTATAGGTAAGCTTACCTACAAAGTAACAGTCTTCAATAACGCAGGGACGAGGCATACCGTGAACGATACCACCGCAGCCCCAGCCTTCAAATTCAACTGAAGTGCTGCCGAAGCACTGTGAAATATAAGCGGGATCACGCGGAGCATTGTTATCCTTATAGAAAACAGAGCCTGCGATACCTGCAATATAATGGCTTTGGGTTGTATCATCTGTTGTTGTAACCTTCATATATGAATCAGATATACCAACCTTTTCAATGTAAGCACCGTCAGTAATTGCCGAGAACAAACCTGCATAAACAACCTCAGTTGTCTGAATAAGGTCAAGATACATACCGTAAATTACGTGACCGTTGCCATCAAAATGGCCGTCAAAGCCCGTGTCCTTTGAAGCAGATGACCAGAACCATTGGTTAGGTGATTTCTCCTTCCAATTTTTCTTGGAAACGTCATTAAGATAAATATCAGCAGTAAGCTTATAATGCTTATCTCTGCAAATAGTAAGGTTTGAACAAAGCTTTGCTAACTGTTCAGGAGTTTCAATGATATAAGGATCATTCTTAGTACCTGTACCGCCTGCATACTTTTCAGCAACAGCGCCCGACCATAC
This sequence comes from Acutalibacteraceae bacterium, assembly GCA_045580625.1. Taxonomy (GTDB): domain Bacteria; phylum Bacillota; class Clostridia; order Oscillospirales; family Acutalibacteraceae; genus UBA737. The sequence continues at coordinate 12,786 of JAZNOE010000029.1, forward strand.
ACCGCCAACCGTACCTGTATAAACTGTAAAGTTTAATGACGGATACTTGTTGTTAACGGGAATCCAGATGTTCTTCCAATCAAGTGCGGGCATATTCTTTTTAGCCGCATCACCCTTAATCATAGAAACATCATTTAAAATGGTGGGCTGTAAAAGCTTAGAATCAGCCGGAAGCTTTTGTGTGGCATAGCTGTCAACAATTTTTTCAATCCAATAATTGGTATAAGGTTCGATTGAAAAGCTCTTATTGATAGAAACAGTTCTTGCTGTAGCATCTGACCAATAGATACCGCCAACCATTGAACCATATCTCTTTGTCGCTTCAAAATGGCCTAAAGAGGCACAGTTTTCAACATAGATTTTACCGCTGCCATTGGCAACAAAGCCGCCTGCAGTATTTGCAGTTTTGCAATATACACTGTCAGTGATGTAGCATCTTTCAAATCTTGCGGTTGTGCCGCCGTTTATCCAACCGATAAACGCAGAAGCAGAGCCTTCTTTATTAGTTGCTTCAATATGAGTATCAGAAATGATAATGCGTTTGAAGGTAACACTACCCTTTGCGCGTGAAACAAGACCGATACTTTCTTTATCAGAGCCCTTATAGTAGATACCGTAAACGGTATGTCCGTCACCGTCTAAGGTGCCCTGAAATACACCGTCGGTGCCTACCCAAGCAGTAGCAAAATCCTTCCAATTTTCTGCAGAAACATCATTTAACTTAATATCTGCAGTCAATACGTAATATTTGTCTGCGGTAGCATCGCCGTCGGTTGCCATTTTAGCAAGCTGTGCGCCGTTAGCAATCTTATAAGGATTCTTTTCGCTACCGTCACCGCCTGCAAACTCGTTTGCAATAGTACCATCCCAGATAGATGCATCAATTTCATCAGCCGCCATATAAACGGGATAGCCTGTTGCGCTTGTTTTCCAAACGTTAATCCAGTTGAGCTTCGGCATCTTTGATTTTGCAGTTGCACCCTGCATATCAGTTGCAGCTTCAAGTCTGGTAACGCCGTTTTCAGCCGCCAAGGAAGTACCTACACCGTAGTTACCCTTTGAGCTGTCGCTTATAGCCTGCTTAGAGTTAAACGGTATTGCAGGAGTTGCAAAGCTGTTAGTAATAACCTTTGTTGAATTCCATACGTTACCGATAAACGAAGCTTTCTGATATGCACATTCTACTGTACCGAGAAAGGCCGAGCTGTCAATTGTAATAGTACCCGAGCCGTACGCAATAAATCCTGCGGCCGAGCCATCGGTTGAGTTTGTTGATGTAGAAACAACAGAAATGTTTTCATCGGTATAAACTCTTGAAATATTGAGCTTAGTGCCCGAATGAATAAAGCCTACCAGCGCAGAAACACCGAAGCCGGATGATTTAACATCAAAATCAGAAAGGAAAAGGTTTTTAATTGTAGCGGTTCCCTTTACTCTTGCAATAAGACCGGCATAGTTATCAGCACCGTCATAATAAAGGCCGTAAATGGTATAGCCCGCACCGTCGAAAGTGCCCTGGAAAGCCTTAGTTGTGATATTCCACTGTTTAGCATAAGACTGCCAGCTTTCAACAGTTACGTCGTTAATTTTAATATCATTAGCTAAAACATAATATTTACCGCTGGTTGCGTCACCGTCAGTTACCATTTTTGCAAGCTCAGCCGCATTTGTGATAACGAAAGGCTTTTCTTTAGTACCGTCACCGTCTGCAAATTTGGTTGCAGTGGTGCCGTCCCATCTGTTGGGGTCGAGCTCAACCTCACCCATATGAGTGGGATAACCGTCTGTAGTTGTTCTCCAAACTGCTACCCAGTTAAGGTCGGGCATATTTGTCTTAGCAGCCGCGCCCTTCATCATATCAGCGCTCGCAAGCTTGTTTACCGTACCGGTAATTGCCTGTGCAGGATGTTCGGTACCTACGGTGTAAACCTTTTCTACCGTAAAGCCCTGTGTCGGGTGCGCGCTTAATGCGGTATTCACTGCGCTAAAACTATTCTTGATAGAACGTTCTGCTGCAGTATTACCCCAAACGTTGCCTATAAAAGCACCGTTACGGTAAGCGCCTGTAATTGTTGCCATTACAGCAGAATCTTCAATAAATATTTTAGGTGAGCCATAAGCCACGAAGCCCGCGACACCCACTTCACCGCTGGTAACGGTGTTTGTAAGCTTAACGGTTTCATCAATGATACACTTTTTGAAATTAACCGTACCCTGACCAAAGCTTATGAGTGCGCTGACAGCACCTGAAGATTTGATATCAGAATTGCTTATACGCAAGTTAGAAATTGTTGTGTCCTTCGCCTGCGGGAAAAGACCAACAATATTTTTACCGTCATAATAAAGACCGTGTATAGTATATCCATCACCGTCTAAATTACCGACAAAAGCAGTATTATTAATATCCGCTCTGTCATACCATCTGATCGGTGATTTGGTTGGCCAGTTAGGTGTTGAAACATCGTTAAGATAAATATCAGCAGTTAATTTATAATAACCACCCTTGGTGTCCCCTATCTTAACCATACGAGCAAGCTGTTCAGCGGTTTCAATAAGATAAGGATCGGTTGCGGTACCTGTACCGCCTGCAAAGCCGGAGGCAACGTTACCGGTCCATACTTCACCCTTAGCACCTTCGGCATCCTTAAAGGTAGGATAACCGTTTTCGGTTGTTTGCCAGGTGCCCTTCCAGTTAAGGTTGGGCATATTTGTCTTGGCTGCTGCACCCTTCATCATATCAGCGCTTGCAAGCTTATTTACTGTGCCGGTAATCACCTGAGATGAATGTTCAGTGCCTACAGTATAAACATTTTCAACAGTAAAGCCCTGTGTGTTGTGTGCAAGTAATGCGGTATTCACCGCATTAAAGCTGTTTTTAATTAAACGGTCAGCAGCAGTATTGCCCCAAACGTTACCAATAAAGGCACCTCTACGATTTGTGGCTGTAATTGTTGCCATAACCGCTGAATTTTCAATTTTAACTTTCGGTGAACCATAAGCTATAAATCCTGCTACGCCTGCTTCATTGTTTGTAGCAGTATTAGTAAGCTTAACAGTCTCATCAACTATACACCTATCAAATTTAACGCTATTCTGACCAAAGCTTATAAGTGCACTGACAGCACCTGAAGATTTGATATCAGAATTGCTTATACGTAAGTTAGAAATAGTTGTATCCTTAGCTTGTGGGAAAAGGCCAACTATATTTGTACCATCATAAAAAAGACCGTAAATAGTATGTCCGTCACCGTCTAAATTACCTACAAACGCAGTATTGTTAATATCTGCTCTGTCGTACCATTCATTGGGTGAATCGGATGCCCAGTCGGCTTTAGATACGTCATTAAGATAAATATCTGCGGTTAATTTATAATAGCCGCCTTTAGTGTCACCACCCTTGACCATTTTTGCCAACTGCTCGGGGATTGCAATAAGGTACGGGTCTACACTTGTACCACTACCGCCGGCAAAGGATGTGGCGACAGATTTATCCCATACATCAAGGTCGCTGGATGATGCAACAGCCATGCTGACAACAATTGATGACAGAATAACCACAATTGCAGTTATAAATGCAATTGTTTTCTTAGAAAATCCGGAAAATTTCGGCATCTAATTGTCTCCTTTCAAAAAATAAAGGAAAATCCAATAAGGAAAAAACCATTTAAAAAACTCTTTTTTAATTAGTGCTACCCAACCGAAGTTGCCTTCGGTTGGGTAAATTGTTTTAAAATGAATATTCAATTATCCAACGTAAGCTGCAACAGCGTCACCATATCTCATCATTGCAATAAGCAATTCAGGAAGGTTTTCAATGTCTGAGTTAGCTTGTGTTGCGGCATAAGACTCGATGTTGTAAAGGGCTGTGTTACTAATTGCAACGCCGTCCTTCATAACAGTTGCGAGTACTTCTGAACGCATATGGTTGGGGTTAAGACCATTGAAGTTTACATAGTAATAGGTACCATCAAATGTGCCTGCAAATGCTTCGCCTTCAATAGTCCAGCTTCTACCGTTTGCCTGGAGGTATACT
>JAZNOE010000030.1:0-9291 GCA_045580625.1 Acutalibacteraceae bacterium
ATTGTCCGAAAATAATAGTTAATCGCAACGGGCGATTCGTGAATCGCCCCTACGGGTAATATCAATTAAATTACAGATTATTTACATCCGTCACGGAGCGACACCTAACCTCTTCACTATTACCTCTTACCTCGCCTCACCGATAACCCTCAATTTAAAACACCCTGCGGTAGTATCCACAGGGTGAGAGAAAATTATTTCAATTTCAAATTTGCTTTTTTGGAAAATGCTTTTACAGAAATATAAACGCTTATCCAGACAATGAAATAAACCACAACAAATATCGCGGTAAAAATCACTATAATCATCGGCTCAAATGGTATCCACGAATTTAAAATATAGCAAAGCACGTAAGCTATATAAAGGGTTGCAAAATGGCATAAAAGCGATTTGGTGATGGGCCAATGCTCTATCTGGTTAAACACCGTTGCGCCTGCCTGCAAAAATGCAAGTATATATATTGAAATGGTGCCAAGCAATATTTCACCGCCCGACAGCACGAAATCCGAAACGGTTTTTGAAACAATAAAATATATAATTGCAAGAATAATGGGACCGAATCCGCCGAAAACAAGTCCGCGGTGCAAAAATTCTTTTAAATATTTATTCATTATAAACCCAACCTTTCTTTAACCGCTTTAATGCTTCTTCTTGACACGTAATCGATGTATCCGTTTTTGAATTTCACCATAAGCGTGCCCGATATCGAAGCATCAAAGCATTCTATTTTTTTGACGTTTGCAATGCAGGATTTATTGATTTTCAAAAAATCACGGTTCAGCCTTTCTTCAATGCTGTAAAGTCGGTATTTAAGCAAAAGTCTGTCGTTTTCGGTTATCGCATAAAGCTTGTTGTTTTGTGCGGTAAAGCAATAAACGTCACTTATTTTAAGCTTTATTATTTCGCGGTCCTTATAGGCAGTAATATCTGTGTCCATACCGTTTACAAGTGATTCGATTTCGGCTGTAAGCGTGTTTCTTTCGTGAGTATAGATAATTATTTCTTCCTCACGGTTTTTATCGATAAAAATTGAGAGCTTCAAATTTATCCCTCCTTGCAGGGTCATATTATTTCATTTTTAAAATTTTTTCAAGTGTTTTGTGGTGTTCGGTCGTTTTTGAACTTCAAATGGAAAAATATTGACTAAAAAAACGTATTGCTTTATAATTAAAACAGTAATTTAGGGAGAAACATTATGAAAATATTCGACAGTAAGATAAAAAAGAATTTCGGCTTTGGCTGTATGCGACTTCCGATGAAAGAAAATGAAGTTGATTATGCTGAATTTTCAAAAATGATAGATACATTTATTGATGCTGGCTTTAATTATTTTGATACCGCGCATGGTTATCTTGGCGGTAAAAGTGAAATTGCCCTTCGCGAATGTCTTGTAAAGCGTTACAGCAGGGAAGAATACGTGCTTGTAAACAAGCTGACAGAGCCTTATTTTAACGCTAATGAAGATATACGTCCGTTTTTCGTAAATCAGCTTTTATGGTGCGGTGTGGATTATTTCGATATTTATTTAATGCACGCGCAGGACAGGGATAATTTTAAAAAGTTTAAAGAATGCCGCGCTTATGAAACGGCTTTCGAACTTAAAAAAGAGGGTAAAATAAAGCACGTGGGCATTTCTTTTCACGATAGTGCCGAGGTGCTTGATGAAATTCTTACGACCTATCCCGATATTGAAATTGTTCAGCTGCAATTTAATTATCTTGATTATGAGGATGCGTCGGTGCAGGGCAGACTTAATTATGAAGTGTGCTTAAAGCATAATAAACCGATTATTGTTATGGAGCCGGTTCGCGGCGGAGCACTTGTAAAATTACCGCCTGCCGCACAAATGATTTTCGACAGTCTTAACGGCGGCAGTAATGCAAGCTATGCCATACGCTATGCCGCAGGATTCGGTAATATTGTTATGACATTGTCGGGTATGGGCAATATGGAAATGATGCTTGACAATATTGGTTATATGAGTGATTTTAAGCCTCTATCCGAAAAGGAGCAAGAAGCCGTTTCAGCGGTTTGTAAGATTATAAAGGCGCAAAACCTTATCAGCTGTACCGACTGTAAATATTGTGTAGCACACTGCCCGCAGAATATACCCATTCCCACAATTTTTGCTTGCCTTAATTCGCAAAAGGCTTACGGCGGCTGGGTTAGTGGTATGTATTATGAAACCCACACAAGCGGTGGCGCAAAGGCAAGTGACTGCATTCAATGCGGTGCTTGTGAAAGCCAATGCCCACAGCATCTTGAAATACGCGAGCTTTTAAAGCAAGCTGCAAAGGAATTTGAAAAATAAAAATTAAAGAGCAGGAATTTTTCCTGCTCTTAATTTATGCTTTTTTATTTTTAAGATTAATGATAAATGCCGCGGCGTAAAGACCTGTTACAAGTATGAAGCCGGAAATCATAACAACAATTTTGGGTGTGTTGCTTACGGGTGCTTTTGCGGGAACGTTTGGCTCGCGGTCAGAAACAACCAAAATTGCGTTTGCAATGGGGCGTTCTTTTCCGTCGGACGGGCTATTAACAATTTTAAACTTGCCCGTTTCGGGGTCGCAAATACCCATTTGTGCGCTACCACCACCGTCAAGGTTTATAGCAGTTACACAGCCTTGCTTGTGCATATATTCGGCAAGCTGTTTAAGGGTAAAGCCGTCGGATTTTTCGCTTCGTCCGTCAACCACAACCATAAACACCGTGCCGTCTTCTTTTATGCCGACAGCGGCACGGGGGTCGGTGTCACCAACGGCATGCCAACCGCCTTGCTTGTCTTCGGTAATGGGTTTTCCGTTTGTTATAAGCGCGCCATAGTCACCGCCAACCGCCTGGTCGAATTCACCCAGATGCTTTGTATAATCATATATATGGCCGATAAATGCTTTACCGTTTTTCATAACACCGTAAAACGAGTTGTAGGTGCCAATGGGGTTTAAAAGCTTGCCGTCGCGTATAACCATACCCTCGGGCTGAATTTTATTTTCATCAAAACGGTAAAAGAAATCGGCGTTCATTGCGGCATAGACGGTGTAGCCGTCCTTCTGCGCGGCGGCAACCATTTCACTTAAGGTTTGCTGACCCTTACTGCCCACCTGAAGGGCTTTTATATTATCGGGCAGACCGCAAATTGTATAGGCTTTCTGAAGGTCAACCGTCAGTGAGAAAACGTCGGCTTCCTTGTTGTCGGTGTTCATAATGCGTTGCTTATTATAGGTAACACCGTCGTAAAGCTTTTGTTCATTACTTTCTGCAAAAACGTTTGCTGTAAGAGAAAGTACAACAAATGGAATAAATAAAAATTTCAAAATACTATTTTTCATAGAATCACCCTTTAAAGGTTTTGTAAATAAATAATAACATGTTAATTCATAAAATGAAATATTAATTTTTTGAATTTTTATGGGTTATATGATATAATTTTTAAAAAGGGGGATTTAACTGTGAAAAAAGTTATGTTTGTCTGCCACGGGAATATATGCCGTTCTCCTATGGCAGAGTTCGTTTTTAAGGACCTTGTAAAAAAGCAGGGCAGAGCAGATGAATTTTATATCGAATCTTCTGCTACAAGCAGTGAAGAGCTTGGTAACCCCGTTTATCCGCCTGCACGGCGCGAGCTATTAAAGCATGGCATTGACCCTGCGGGCAAATTTGCAAAAAGGGTAAACCATTCGGATTATGAAAAATTTGACCTTTTTATTTGTATGGATAAAAACAATTACCGCAATCTTTTACGCATTTTCGGCAGTGATAAGGACGGTAAGGTTAAAATGCTTATGGACTGGGTAGGCGGCGGTGAGGTTGCAGACCCGTGGTATACCGGCAATTTTGAAATAACCTATAACGATATTTTAAAAGCAATAACTGCATTATTTGAAAGTTTAAAAGAAAGTCGGTAACGGCTTTCTTTTTTAAATATTTCTATTTACAACAGCGAAAAAAGTTGTTATAATTATTATAATTATGCGTGTGAGGTGGAATATGGATTATTTTGTAAATCCTGCTTGCTTTTCGGCGGCCTTTGCAGTCCCTGCAGAGCTTTGCGATAAATATTTAAAGCTTGCAAAGGGAGACCACATAAAGGTTTTGCTTTATATGCTTCGTAATAACACGAAGGCTTTGAGCGAGGATGAAATTTCATCCGAATTATCGCTTTCGGTTTATGACGTTAAAGAGGCTTTGCTTTTCTGGGCAGATGCAGGTATTTTAATCTCAAAAGAAGCACCAAAGCCTGTCGAAAAAGAGCCGAAGGCTTATCAGAAAATAATTAAACCTTCACGCGAGGACGTGCTTTTAAGAAGTCAGGAAGACCCGAAAATCAAGTGGCTTTTAAACCAGTCACAGCTTATTTTTGGCCGCAATTTAAAGGAAAACGAAACCCGCACACTTGTGTGGCTTTATGATGATTTGGGGCTTGATATTGACGTTCTTTTCATTATTTTAAACCACGCTAAAAGTGTTGAAAAGCTTAAAATTTCTTTTGTTCAGTCATTAGCAGTTGAATGGCTTAATAAAGGCATTGATACCGTTGCCGCCGCTGATGAAGAACTAAGGCTTATGGCAACCGCAAATCTTGCCTGGTCAATGGTGCGCTCAGCTTTTGGACTTGGTCCACGTAAGCCTACCAAAAAGGAAAGCGAATATGCGAACTTATGGGTCAACGAATGGCAAATGTCAAAGGAAATGCTTGAAGCCGCTTATGACGCTTGCGTTGACGCAACGTCGGGTGTGTCATTTCCGTATATCGCAAAGATTATTGACAGCTGGCATAAAAACGGTTATAAAACTCCTGCCGATATTAAACCACATATAAAGGAAGAAAAAAATCACGGCGGTGCTTACGACCTTGATTTGTTTGAAAAAATGTTAAATTCAAAGGAATGAAATAAATGATAACTAAAGAGCTTACATATAAAAAAGCTTTTGAAATTAAAGGTGAAGCCTTAAAGCAGAAAAGGGCGCACAGAAGTATGCTTTTAAATGCCGCTTATGCGGCTAATCCGCGACTTTCTGAAATAGACGGCGAATTATCTTCTATCGGCGCACAGCTGGCAATTACCGCGCTTTCGGGAGATACCGAAAAGGTTGCCGTTTTAAAGGCAAAATCGGTTGCGCTTTCGAAAGAAAAAAGCGCAATTCTTAAAAAGGAAAAGGTTTTTGAAATTGAATATGACTGCCCGCTGTGTAAAGACAGCGGCTATATCGGCGGTGAAATCTGCGCTTGCGTTAAAAGTCTTGCGGCAAAGGTTGTTTTGGATGACCTTAAAAAGCAAATGCCGCTTGATGAATGCACCTTCGAAAATTTTGATCTGAATTATTACAGTAAAGACGGTGAAAATGCCCGCAAGCGTATGACCGGCATTTTAAAGCTTTGTAAGGAATATGTTAATAAATTTTCACCCGACACAGCGCAGAACCTTTTGTTTATGGGTGCGCCCGGTCTTGGTAAAACCCACCTTACGCTTGCAATTGTTTCAGGTGTTGTCGATAAAGGCTTTATACCGTTTTACGGTCCTGCCGAAAACCTTTTCACACTTGTTTCAAATGAACGCTTTACAGGGCAAAATAAAGGCAGTTATCAGGCAATGCTTGACTGTGATTTGCTTGTTATTGATGATTTGGGTACCGAGCTTTCAACCGAATTTTCAAAATCGGTGTTTTATAACCTTGTTAACAGCCGTTTATTATCTAAAAAGCCGACTGTTATTAACACAAACCTTACAATGAAAGAAATTGCCGACCGTTACGGCGAGCGTATCGCATCCCGACTTATCGGCAGCTATAATGCCAATAAATTTATTGGTGTTGATATAAGACAGCAAAAGTTTTTACAGGAAAACAGAGGGATTTAATTGCAAATTAAAAGATATTTTGCCGGCAGCTATGACGTTGCGGTTATTGGCGGCGGTCACGCCGGTATAGAAGCGGCTTTAGCGGCGGCAAGACTTGGCTGCAGTTCAATTATGTTTACAATTACTGCAGACTGGATAGGAAATATGCCCTGCAACCCGTCAATCGGCGGCACTGCAAAGGGTCATTTGGTACGCGAAATTGATGCTTTGGGCGGTGAAATGGGCAAAGCGGCCGATAAAACCACCCTTCAAAGCCGTATGCTTAATTTGGGTAAGGGTCCTGCCGTTCATTCGCTTCGCGCACAAATTGACCGTCGCGCTTACAGTGAATATATGAAGCACGCGGTGGAATTACAGCCAAATTTGGATGTTAAACAATGCGAAATTGTCACCCTTGAAAAGGCGGATGATGGCTGGCATCTTGTTTCAAATTTGGGTGCGGAATTTATTTGTAAAACAGTTGTTTTGGCAACGGGCACTTTTCTTGGTGGTCGCATTTACGTTGGTGAAGTCAATTTTGAAAGCGGTCCCGACGGGGCGTTTCCGTCAAACCGTCTTGCCGAATGCTTAAAACAGCTTGGTGTGCCGCTTCGCCGTTTTAAAACGGGTACTCCTGCCCGCGTTTTAAGGGACAGTATCGACTTTAGCGAGCTTGAGGTTCAGCCCGGGGATGACAAAATTGTGCCATTTAGTTATCAGACTAAAGTCTTGCCCGAAAACAAGGTTGTTTGTCATATTGGTTACACAAATGATGACACGAAGGACGTTATACTTTCAAACATTGACCGTTCACCCTTATATGCGGGTGAAATTGAGGGTGTGGGTCCGCGTTATTGCCCCAGTATTGAGGATAAAATCGTTCGTTTTGCAGATAAAAAGCGCCATCAGTTTTTTATTGAGCCTTGCGGTGAAAACACCGAAGAAATGTATCTTCAGGGTATGTCTTCGTCCCTTCCCGAAGAGGTGCAGGTGCAGTTTTATAAAACCATACCCGCCCTTAAGAATGTTAAAATCATTCGTAATGCTTACGCAATTGAATACGACTGTATCGACCCGTCTGCCTTAAGGGCAACCCTTGAAATGAAGGCCTTTGACGGGCTTTACGGTGCGGGTCAGTTTAATGGCTCGTCAGGTTATGAAGAAGCCGCCGCGCAAGGTCTTGTTGCAGGTATTAATGCCGCGTTAAAGGTGCAGGGAAAAGCCCCGCTTGTGCTTTCGCGCGCATCTTCTTATATCGGCACACTTATTGATGATCTGGTCACAAAGGGGTGTGCCGACCCTTATCGAATGATGACCTCACGCAGTGAATACCGCCTTGTTTTAAGGCAGGATAACGCTGACGAACGCTTAATGCCGACAGGTCACGCTTTAGGTCTTGTTTCACAAGAGGTTTATGATGAATTTACCCTTCGCACACAGCAAAAAAGCGACGAAATTGAAAGGCTTAATACTACCTTTATCGGCCCTAACGAAGCATTAAACAAGCTTTTGGAGGAGCGCGGCACTGCACCTATGACAACGGGTATGCGCCTTGCTGATTTGGTAAAGCGCCCGCAGTTAAGCTATAAGGACCTTGCGCCGTTTGATGTTAACCGCCCCGCGCTTTCAGACGCGGTTTGTGAAAAGGTTGAAACTGAAATTAAGTACGAAGGTTATATCAGCCGTCAGCAAGCGCAGATAAACGAAATGCTTCGCCTTGAAAACAAGCTTATACCCGCTGATATAAACTATGAAGCAATTACGGGTCTTCGCCTTGAAGCAATAGAAAAATTAAATAAAATAAGACCTGTAAACATCGGTCAGGCATCGCGTATTTCTGGTGTCAGCCCTGCCGACGTTACGGTGTTGCTTATCTATTTATCTAAATAATTTTTGCCCTGACTTGTTGTGTTGGGGCTTAAATATTTACCGTTTATTCACATTTTTATTACTTTTTTGAAATAAAATAAGGGTATGATATTCTTAACAATAATGAAGGAGCAACTGTTTTGGACGATTATAATTTTTACAATAATAACGATTTTCAAAATAATCAAAACGAGCCCCAGCCTGTTTATCGGCCGCCCAAAGCGCAAAGACCGAAGGCACGCTTCAGCCTTTTAACAGTAATCGTTGCGGCAATTGTTGCAGGTGCGGTTGGTGTTGTAAGCGCGACAATTACAACTGCATTTTTCTGGAATCAGGACCAAAATGCCGTTACTGACCATCTTGACCTGGAAAATAATACCGTAAATATCAACGTTGAAGAACAGGCAATATCGGTTGTTGAAGCGGTTGCTAAAAAGGTGACACCCTGCGTTGTTGGTATTCGTACCACTACTTCGGTTAACAGCTTTTTCGGTAATCAGCAGGAAGCATCGGGCGAAGGTAGCGGTGTAATTTATAAACAAAACGGATATATAATTACAAACTATCACGTTATTGAAGATGCCGTAATTAATGCTCGCAATACCAAAATTGAAGTGTTTTTGGATTCTTCGGCCGAAAATTCATATATCGCAACGGTTGTAGGTTATAATATATCGGCTGACCTTGCAGTTATCAAAATAAACGTTACGGGTCTGCCTGTTATTGAAATTGCCGATTCTGACAGTGTTAAGGTTGGTCAGTACGTTATAACCGTCGGCAATCCCGGTGGACTTGAATTTATGGACAGCGTGACCTACGGTGTAATAAGCGGTCTTGACCGCGTGGTTTCAAGTGACAGTGATATAGGCCTTATTCAGACCGACGCCGCCATAAACCCCGGTAATTCGGGCGGCGCTTTGGTAGATGCTACCGGCAAGCTTGTAGGTATTAACTCATCAAAAATTGTATCGGAAGAATTTGAAGGTATGGGCTTTGCAATTCCTTCAAAGGAAGCGGTGGAAATTTGCGAAAAAATAATTGCTAAAGAAAATTCACCCGAGCCGTATATCGGCATTACAATAAGCGAAAAATACACCGCGGAAGTGCTTGAATTTTACGGTTATCCGACAGGTGCTGTTGTGTTGTCGGTTTATGAAGGCAGTCCTGCTTATCAGGCAGGTCTTCGCAAGGGTGATATTATCACCGAATTTGCAAATAAGGAAATTAAGGATTTCAGCGTGCTTACGAAGCTTATTTCCGCTTGCGAGCCCAACCAAAAAATAAACGTTAAGCTTTATAGAAGCGGCAGATATTATACCACCACAATTACGGTCGGTTCAAACAACGCAATAGGTTAAATTATTACGGCAAAGGTTGTTTAAGCCTTTGCCGTTTTTGTATTATGCGGTAAATTGGGGTTTATCTCTGAGGCGAAATTCGTAATTCGTAATGCGTAATTCGGAATTATAGAAAAATTAATTGTATATTTCGTAGGGGCGATTCACGAATCGCCCGTAAGCCTTCCTCCGGGAGGAAGGTGGCAAAACCGAAGGTTTTGACGGAAGGAGAATGCGTTTATATG
>JAZNOE010000031.1:0-22181 GCA_045580625.1 Acutalibacteraceae bacterium
CTTCCCCTTGAGGGGAAGGGGGACCACGGCAGTGGTGGATGAGGTGGAAAACCGTTTAATCACTGCAAATTACACCTCATCAGTCACTTCGTGACAGCTTCCCCTCAAGGGGAAGCCTTGCCCGACAAACTATAATTTAAACACTAAAAAACACGATAAGGCCTTTAAAGGCCTTATCGTGTTTAATTTATTTTTGCGAATATTTATGCTCGCGGTTTACAACCTTGCTGTAATAATTCGTATCAAGCACCTGTGCGCTTATTTTAAATCTGTTATTCACCACCCTGCGGACAGAGTCAACGTATTCTTTACTGTCAGTAAGGGTTTGACCTTCAAAAAGTGTGAATTCATCGGTTTTAGAATTATACATACCCTTTTCGGTAATAAACGAGTGATTATTAAAAATAATCAAGGGCTGACTGTCAGACATAATGTCACTGCCGGGTAAAAGGCGGGAGTCATACTCAAACCCGAAAAGATTATTAAGGGTGGGTATAATATCCATTGAGCTGCAATATTTATCAACCTTTACGGGCTTTTCCATACCGGGAGAATAAATAATCAGACAACTTTTGTAAAGCTCAAAATCGGGGTCGATTTCGTGACCTACAAGCTCGCTGATATAATGATAAGGGTCGATATGCTCCTTATCTTCAAGTCCGTAAGGATAATGGTCGGGTGTGATAACAATTACGGTTTTTTCGGCAACACCCGCCTCATTCAAGGCTTTAAGCAAATGTTCCATTGCAAGATCAAGCTCAATATTACAAGCGAGATAAGCCTTTGCATCTAAAGATAGGTCAAGGTCCTTAACCTTATCTTTATGGCGCGCCGCCATACTGTTACCGATAAAGGTGTACTGTAAATGCCCGCTGACCGTCATATAATAGGTCATAAAACGGTCTTTTGAAATATATTCACCCGTTGACCCTTTAAGCATTTCATAATCGGATTCGGGCCAATTGTTCTGATTTACATATTTTTCAACACCGCCACCAATACCCTTATAAATAAAGCCCATATTTTTGTGTGAAATATGGCGGCTGTAATATGTGTGAGTGTGGTTGTGATACGCACGCACCCTGCCGACACCATCATTTAAAAACTGCTGTGGCATTGAAAACGGGAAAAACACGTTATTTTTACCTGATGTGAAATAACTCCATACACCGCCTTTGGGTATAAGTCCTGTTGTGGCAACATATTCACCATCTGACGTGCTGACACCCCAAATAGGGGTGTAAAAATTGTTAAATTTAAAGCCTTCATTCTGCATTTTATAAAGGGTTGGGGTTAACTTTTCATCAATTGCAAAATAAGAAAAGCCTTCGGCTGTTATCTGTATCAGATTATATCCTTCAAACATACCCGTATATTCGTTTTTATTTGTCGGGGTGCGGTTTGCAAAATATTCGTGAAGCGATTTTACGGTGACATCGGTTTCCTGTGAAGCAAGGGTTTGAAAATCAATTTTCATAACGTTAGGTTCAAATTTTGTGGTTTCTTCCCCGCCCGATAAAAATTCATTTTCAATGTCGGGGTCAACCTCATAACCATTGTCAAACCCTAAAATATTATAACCAAAATCAAGAATTTCGGTATATAAAAGACCGTTGTTAGAAACGCTGCGGTTCATTTCAAAAATAGCGTTTCTGTCCTTATAATAGGGTATGGTAACCCTTATTAAAAGCGTAACCGCCAACACTGCCGCGGTAATACCCGACGCCACCACAAGCTCTTGCTTGTCAGCCTTATGGCGCAATTTGAATTTGTTTATACCGATTATCAGTAAGACAAGCGGCACAAATAAAATAAGCACCTGCCATAAGCTGTTTATTATCTCATTAAAAGCCACACCCAGCATTTCGCTTTCGGCTATCTGATCGGCACCCTTTAATGAATAAAGTATCATATAAAGGCCGAATATGTTGTGATAAACCGTTTGTACACTGTACCAAAGGCTAAGCAGCGACTGAATGATAATAAGCGGCGCTTTTTTATTGAAGGACACAAGCTGTGCCGCAAGACCGAAAAACACCGAAAACAATAAAACGGTGACAAGACCCCAATTAAAAAACCTTTCACCGCTGAAAAGGCGCAACCATAATTCACAATAAAAAATGCTTATCGGAAAAAATGCCCAATAACAGTATTTTTTCATTTTGATTGGCCTCCTTTAAACTGATAGTGCGATAATTATTTTACCGCAAAACAACGACAATGTCAATTAAGAAGGGGTAACAATAATGTTACCCCTTCTTAAAACATCCTTAATTATTTTTTACCTGTCGAGCCAAAGCCGCCTTCACCGCGTTCAGTGTCGGAAAGCTCGTCGACTTCAGTATATTCCACCTTTAAAAATGGTGCTATTACCATTTGAGCAACACGTTCACCGTCGGCAATTTCCTGAACCTCGTTTGAATGATTGTGTAAAGATACCATAATTTCACCGCGATAATCAGCATCAACCACGCCAACCTTATTAGACGGTGCAAGTCCGCGCTTATTTGCAATACCGCTGCGGGCATAAATAAACCCTGCATAGCCTTCGGGAATTTCGAGTGCAATACCAGTATGAACAATTTTAGTTTCACCCGGTGCGAAGGTAACGGTCTGACCGTCGGTCACGGCATAAAGGTCTGCCCCTGCAGAAAAGGGTGAGCCGTAGGTCGGCACCTTTGCATCAGGTCTTAATTTTTTATAATTCATTTTCATTATATTATTCCCCTATTCATAAATATTACCCGAACCCATTTTTCTTTCCCAGACGCCGTCCAGCCAGATAACCGTATTTGCTTCAAGCGATTTTTTAACGTCAATTATACGCTGATTTGATGAACCGCGGAACAAAAGCGACGGGCTTTTAAGCTCTTCAACAAATTTACCGTCAACCAAAACGTCTATAAGCTCTAAACATTTAAGGGTTAACTCTTTGTCGCCGACAAGCCCCTTTGTAAGCTGTTTGTCAAAATCAAAGCCGGTATAACACCAAACGGTCTTTTGCGGCAGCTTTTCTTTAATCGCTTTTAAAACCGAATATATTCCCGCTTGGTTTTCGGGTTCAAAGGGCTCGCCGCCCAAAAGTGAAAAACCTTCAATATAATCCTTATCAAGTGCTTCGATTATTTCTTCAACCGTTTCATTTGTAAAAGGTGTGCCGTAGGCAAAATCCCACGCTTCACTGTTAAAACAGTTTTTGCATTTATGACGGCAACCGCTGACAAAAAGTGAAACACGCACCCCGGGGCCGTTTGCTATATCAAATTTTTTAATTACTGCATAATTCATAACAAGCCCCAAATTTTAAAGGGGCTTTCATTTTTCAAAAAGCCCCCGATTTTTTTAAAGATGTAAAACTCTTTCCTTAATTTCCTGTGTGCGGCCCTGGTTCCAATACTGGGTACCAATATAGCCACAGGTACGACGTGCAACGTTTAGCTTGTCCTGATCGGTGTTGCCGCAATTCGGGCAGGTCCAAACAAGCTTGCCGTGCTCATCTTCCTTAATTTCAATTTCGCCGTCAAAGCCACATTCGTGACAGTAGTCACTCTTAGTGTTAAGCTCGGCATACATAATGTTATCATAAATAAACTGCATAACAGACAGCACTGCATCAAGGTTATTCTGCATATTGGGCACTTCAACGTAAGAAATTGCGCCACCGGGAGACAATGCCTGGAATTTGGCTTCAAGTGCCAATTTTTCAAAGGCGTCAATATCCTCTGTAACGTGAACGTGATAGCTGTTTGTTATGTAATTCTTATCGGTGACACCCTTAATAATGCCGAAACGCTTCTGCAAGCATTTTGCAAACTTATAGGTTGTGCTTTCAAGCGGTGTGCCGTAAAGCGAATAGTCAATAACCTCGGCAGCCTTCCATTTAGCAGTGTATTCGTTAAGCTTGCGCATTATTTCAAGGCCGAATTCCTCGCCTTCTTTTTCGGTAAGCTTTTTGCCGGTCATTGCATAAACACATTCCCAAAGACCTGCATAGCCGAGTGAAATGGTTGAATAACCGCCGTGAAGGTATTTATCAATTTTTTCACCCTTCTTAAGGCGCAAAAGTGCACCGTACTGCCACAAAATAGGTGCGGCATCAGAAAGGGTGCCTGTAAGTCTTTCGTGACGAGCCTGAAGCGCGCGATGGCAAAGCTCCATTCTTGCATCAAAAATCTGCCAGAATTTTTCCATATCGCCGTTTGCTGACAAACCGATATCAACCAAGTTGACGGTTACAACGCCCTGATTAAAGCGGCCGTAATACTTCGGCTTGCCGTTTTCATCAACGTAAGGGGTCAAAAAGCTGCGGCAGCCCATACAGGTATAGCAGTGACCGTCACCGTTTTTGTCAACCTTATTCTGAAGCATAACCTTTTCAGAAATATAATCGGGCACCATGCGCTTTGCAGTGCATTTTGCCGCTAATTTAGTAAGCTCCCAATATTTACTGCCTTCTTTGATGTTGTCTTCTTCAAGCACGTAAATAAGCTTTGGGAAAGCAGGGGTAATCCAAACACCCTTTTCGTTTTTAACACCCTGATAACGCTGTTTTAATACCTCTTCAATAATTAAAGCAAGGTCAGCCTTTTCACGTTCATTCTTGGCTTCGTTAAGGTACATAAACACAGTAACAAAGGGCGCCTGACCATTGGTTGTCATAAGGGTAACAACCTGATACTGAATAGTCTGAACGCCACGGGCAATTTCCTTTAAAAGGCGCTTTTCGGTGATTTCGGCAATTTTTTCTTCCGAAAGTTCAAGACCCGAGCCCTTGAATTCTTCCACCACTTCGGAATAAATCTTTTTACGGCTTATATCAACAAAGGGGGCTAAGTGTGTAAGGCTTATACTCTGACCGCCGTACTGACAGGAAGCAACCTGCGCAATAATTTGTGTAGCAATGTTGCAGGCGGTAGAAAAGCTGTGGGGACGTTCAATTGAGGTACCGCTGATAACGGTACCGTTTTGAAGCATATCTTCAAGGTTTACAAGGTCACAGTTGTGCATATGCTGTGCAAAGTAGTCGGCATCGTGGAAGTGAATAAGACCACGGTCATGCGCATCAACAATGTCAGCGGGCAAAAGAATACGACGGGTAATATCTTTACTTACTTCGCCTGCCATATAGTCACGCTGAACGCTGTTAACAGTCGGATTTTTATTACTGTTTTCCTGCTTAACCTCTTCGTTATTGCATTCAATAAGACTTAAGATCTGTTCATCGGTAGTATTCGATTTTCTGATTAAAGCACGATTATAACGGTATGTAATATAACGTCTTGCCACGTCAAAGGCGCGTTGATTCATAATTTGGTCTTCTACCATATCTTGTATTTCTTCAACGCTTAAAGAACGGTTCATATTAGCTGCTGCAGATTCAACGTCTTCAGCAATACGTTTAATTTGTACTTCAGTCATACGATGGCTTGGAACCACGCTTTGATTAGCTTTTGTAACGGCAACAATAATCTTATTAGGATCAAAAGTAACCTCTGCGCCGCTTCGTTTGATGATTTTCATAATACTACCTCAATTAATATATTTTAAGCAAAAACACAAGATTTTAAACACAATATCTTGTGACCGCAAAATCTATTATAACACAAATTATTGATATTTCAAGGGTAAAATCGACAAAATATAAATTATTTTTTAAAACCCTCGCCAAGTATCTCGCCCGCTTCACAAACAACCACGAAGGCCGACTTGTCATAATGACGCACAGCCGCATATATATTGTGTACCTCATTACGTCTGACCGTGCACATTATCATTTTCCTTTTATCACCCGTATATGCGCCTTCAACATTTAAATAGGTCGCACCGCGCCCCATTTTATTTAAAATGTCACACACAATATATTGTGCCTTATCGCTTATGATATAAACCACCTTTCCCCTGTCTGCTCCGTAAAGCACAAGATCCATTATTTTTGAGCAGGCATAAAGCGCAACGGTGGAATAAAGTGCGCTTTCAACATTTTTATAAATAAAGGCAGAAACCACCACCACCGAAAAATCCAGAATAAGCATTAGTCTGCCCATACTTATATACGGATATTTAATTGACACCAGCTTTGCAACAATTTCAACCCCGCCCGTTGAAGACCCGCGAAGCATTATAATACTTACGCCAAGCCCCATTAAGGTGCCGCCGAAAACGCTTGCAAGAATTAAATCAATTTTCATTTCGGGCAAAACAATTACAAGTGAATCAAGCAGCAGCGACGTGACTGCCGTTGCCGCGGCGGTTTTAATAATAAACCCCTTGCCAAGCCTTAAAAATGCAATTATAAAAAGCGGAACATTAATTAAAAATATGACTGCGCCTATAGGTGTCGAAAATAAATAATTCAGCACAGTTGCAATACCTGTTACCCCACCCGGTGAAATTTCATTTGCTGACAAAAACACTGTCACCGCCACTGAATAAATAGAACCGCCTATAACGTAATAAATAATATCCTTTAGAAACTCTTTAATTTTGCTTATCATAATTCACCTTAAAGTAAAAAAATGGGTACACCGTTTAGTGTACCCATTTCAGCTTTAAGATATATTAAATTTTTCCCAAATAAGATTAAAAAGTGTTTCTAATCGGTCTTTTTCACCCGAAAGATATAAAAAACCAAAGAGCGTTTCCAAACCTGTTGCGGTATGATAATCGCCCCCGCTGGAATTTTTGGGTGTATTGCCCGTTTTAAAATTTCTGCCCCTTTTAAAAACCGAAATTTCCTTTTCAGACAAAAGCGGCTCAATTATTTTATATGCATCGGCCTGTGCGGTAGCGTTTACAAGCTTTACCGATAATTTGTGAAGCTCGCCCGAAGGTCGGTTAACCTCTGAAAGAGCGGTGCGCACCATAAGACCGTAAACCGCATCCCCCACAAAAGCCAGCACAGACGGGCTTAAAAGATTTGGGTTTTCCATAAAACACCTGCTAATTTAATATTTAAGGAACGTAATCAAATTCAATATCTAAAATCTTAACCGTGTCGCCTTCTGAACAGCCTTTTCTTTCCAAAGCGTCAATTATGCCGCATTCCCTGATAACGCGCTCAAAATACTGCAGCGATTCATAGTCATCTGGGTCAACGTTGTTCATAACTTCCATCAGCCAGTCGCAGTCTTCAACGTAATAATAAGTGCCGTCAAATCTGACACTGAAGCTGCGGCGGTTATGAATTTCTTCAATTACGGGGCGTTCCTCGGCCTCGTAAATTTTGATAGGCGGTAATTTTTGCAATTCACTTGCAACGTACTTTATAAGCGGGTCAGTGCCCTCGGCAATTGCCGCCATAATGGGGAAAAACTTATAACCAAGACCTTCAAAATAGTCTTTAAGACGTTCAATTTCATCCTCTTCAATAAGGTCACACTTGTTACCTACAATAATTTGTGGCGCAAGGGTTAAGTCCTCACTGAAAATTGATAGCTCGTGATTGATTTTCTGGAAGTCATCAATAGGGTCGCGACCTTCACTGCCCGAAACGTCAATGACGTGAAGCAGCAAACGGCAACGCTCAACGTGGCGCAAAAACTCGTGGCCAAGACCAACGCCCTCACCCGCGCCTTCAATAAGACCAGGAATATCAGCCATAACAAAGGATGAACCTTCATCCATTCTTACAACACCTAAAACAGGGGTTAAGGTAGTAAAGTGGTAATTTGCAATTTTGGGCTTGGCTTCACTTACAACCGACACTAAGGTCGACTTACCCACGTTCGGGAAGCCGATAAGACCCACATCGGCAAGTAGTTTAAGCTCGAGCGTTACGTCTAATTCTTCACCCGGGTTGCCGCTTTTGGCAAAACGCGGAATCTGACGTGTGGCAGTGCCGAAATGCTGGTTACCCCAACCGCCGTTGCCGCCTTTTGCGATAACCACCGGCTCATCGGTTGAAATGTCGGCAATAATACGGCCTGTTTCGGCATCCTTTACAAGTGTGCCGACAGGGACAGATATCACCAAATTGGGCGCACTTTTGCCTGTGCAACGTGATGTACCGCCGTTTTCACCCGACTGCGCAACATATTTTCTTTTATAACGGAAATCGGCCAAGGTGGACAAATTACTGTCAGCCTTAAAGACAATATCGCCACCCTTACCGCCGTCACCACCGTCGGGTCCGCCTGCCGCAACGTATTTTTCGCGGTGAAAGGACACCGCACCGTTACCGCCGTTGCCGGCCTTCAAATGGATTTTTGCTATATCAACAAACATTTAGTTTTCCTCTGCTTCAATTTCAATAAAAGCGTTATAAAGCTCTAACGCTTTGTCATAATCTTCAGGCTTTACATAAAAATTTTCAGGTATTAAAAGTCCGCCTGTTACAATTTTTAAATACCCGGAAACGCCTTCCTGCCTTGCAATAAAGGGTATGCCGTTTTCTTTCAAAAGCTCTGCATACATACCCGCAAAATTAGGCATTACCGCTTTTACAAGTCGAAGGCCGTCATATTCAGCTTTAGTTTTCTTTTTAAAAAACACTTTTTATTCCTCTTCATTACTGAATTCTTCATCAATGAAGAATTCATCGTCCGAAAATTCGGGCGGGTTTTCCATAAAATCATTATAAAGTGCTTCGGCGCGGTCAAAATCGCGTTTTTCTACATAAATTTCATCCGCCGAAAAACCGCCGCCAAAGGTAACACGAACTGCACCCTCGTCATCACCCATTGAATATGGTATACCGTTTTCAGTTAAAATATCCCTGAATATTTCGGAAAGCACCACGTCCTCAAAGGTGGCAATAAGCACAGGCTCGCTTATATTATTCTCTAAAATTTCACCTGAAACGGTTGCATCACCCGTCAAATCAGCACCGCAAACCAAACAAACCTCTTGTGAATCATCACATTCAATGCCGCAAACGTGACAAATTTTCATAACGCTTCAGTCCTTTCAAAAAATAAAAAACCCGGACGCTGAAAGCACCCGGGTCAAATAGTTAATTATTGCTCAACAGCGTAAATGCTTACTTGTTTACGATCTCTGCCAACTCTTTCAAACTTAACCTTACCGTCGATAAGGGCAAATAAAGTATCGTCAGAACCGCGGCCTACGTTGTTGCCGGGATGAATGTGAGTGCCTCTCTGGCGAACAAGAATGTTGCCTGCGAGAACAAACTGACCGTCAGCACGCTTAACGCCAAGACGCTTGGATTCACTGTCACGGCCGTTCTTGGTAGAACCAACACCCTTTTTATGAGCGAATAACTGGATGTTAATCTTTAACATTTTTTTGCACCTCCAAAATTTTGATGTTATTGCTATATTGCATCGATAATTCGGTCAAGTGAAGCCTTAACCCATCTAAAACCATTATTGCGGCATCGCTTGGGTTTTTGACCTTGAAATACATTTCACCGTCTGAAACCGTCGCTTTTGCTTTGTCGCCAATAATTTCGGTTATGGTGTTTGCAGCCATATATGCAGCGCTTGATACCGCCGCGCAAACCGTTTTACCGACCTCGTCATCACAGTTTACTGTACTGTGACCGCTGATTTCAAAGCCACAAAACTTTTCATCAGCCAGAAATTTTACACTTGTCATACCGATTAACCGATTTCAGTAATCTGTACTTTAGTGTAAGGCTGTCTGTGACCCATTTTGCGAGCGCAGCCCTTCTTGGGTTTGTAAGTGAAGACAGTAATCTTCTTACCCTTGCCGTTCTTTAAAACGGTGCCTTTAACGAAAGCATCCTTAACATAGGGCTTACCAACCTTTAAAGTTCTGTTGCTGACAGCAACAACCTTGTCGAAGGTAACTTCTTCATCAACCTGAGCGTCGAGCTTTTCAATGTAGATAACGTCGCCGTTTTCAACACGGTACTGCTTTCCGCCTGTTTCGATAATTGCGTACATTTTTTCACCTGCTTATTTTTCAGTCTCGCTACAGAAGGCGTGCACCCAAAAAGGCGCAACTTAAAAAAGCCCACAATATGCGGCTTATACATTCTATCACAAAGGCATTGGTTTGTCAAGGAAAAAATAATGATATTTCTGCTGTATTATTTACTATTCAAATTATAGTTTATCGCTTGGTTAAATTTTAAGAAATTGTACGGAATGGATAAATCCATTCCGTACAATATTAATTCAGTTAATTTCAACAATAAACTATAAGCATACCAAGTAAAAAACGGACAAACCCATTGGATTTGTCCGTTTTATTATACCTTAAACTACTCTTTTAGCACAATTTATACCGTTTTCACGTGCATATTTCATAGCGGCCGAGCCGGGGTCACAATATATTGTAAGCTCCTCAGGCGGTGCGCTGTATACCTTATCTACGTATTCGACCTCAAACATAATTTTGCCAAAATCATCATAAACGTTTCTTCCGTACTCATCCTTAACTTGATAGTATTCGGGAGAACGTTCTGTTCCGTAAAACAATTGACCTATTTCGGTGATTTGAGAAGGAATTGTAATGGCTTTTATGCTTGAATCAGTATCCAAACTGCTGTTATAGAATATTCCGTTTGAAAGAACTGCCGAACAGCCCTCTTCAAAAACTACCTCTACGTCACCGTCAACACAGCCCAAATATGAAAATGCCTTTTCGCCGATAAATTCTACGCTTGCAGGGATGATAAGCTTTAAGCAATTCAAGCCGGTCAAGCCTTCCGCACCGATTGTTTTTAAGCCTGAAGGTAATCTGAATTCTTTAATTGGGTTAATAGTGCCATCTTCGTCTGTAAAGCAAGACTCAAAGCATTGCTCACCTATAACCGTTATTGTATCGGGCAAAGAGGTCAAAATCAGACCGCATTCTTTAAAGGCTCTATCACCAATTATAGAAACGTTTTTAGAAAATTTAAAATCAGTTAATTCTTTGCATTCATAACACATTTTGTTAGGAATTTTTTCTAAATACTCAGGCATAACAACCGATTTTAATTCTTTACATTCGCTGAAAATACCCTCGCCTAATTCAACTATAGATGAAGGTAATTCAACCTTTTTAATAAGGGTTTCGCTAAAGCAATATGCGCCGATTTTTTCCAACGTTTCGGGAAGAATAATTGTTTCAAGGTCGGGACAACCTGCAAATGCCTTATCCCCGATATATTTAATTCCTTCAGCAATTTTTATGTTTTTCAGCGTTGCCAATTCAAAAAATACATTATCGGCAATACCTACTACACACTGACCGTTGATTTCCGCTGGAATTTCCATATTTTCTTCTTCAAATCCCACAAATTGAGCAATTTCATAATTACCGTCAGTTGTTTCCTTAACCTCAAAATCGGTAACTACGGTATATTCAATCGGCACCTCTTCTACGGCAACAGGTTGAATTTTTTCCTCTGTTTTTTGTGCAACGGGTTCTTTTGCCTGCAACTCGTTTAAAGCCGCCTTTTTTACTGCCTCTACGGCATCTGCAACGCCTAAGTTTTCGGCCGCTGCTTTTAACTTGTCAAATAATCCCATTTAAATTTCCTGCTTTCTTTTACTTATTTTACCGATTTATGTGTCGGCACACAAATTAATTACGTGTATTCAACCACTTCC
Organism: Acutalibacteraceae bacterium; assembly: GCA_045580625.1. GTDB lineage: Bacteria > Bacillota > Clostridia > Oscillospirales > Acutalibacteraceae > UBA737. Next base: position 11,523 of record JAZNOE010000031.1, read on the forward strand.
CCATCAGAAAAATATATAGTATTAATAACAATTTCGACCTTAAAATCTTTAAAACTCGTGTTATATAATTCCTGCGCCACCAAATCGGAATATACACTCAATTGCCATGAATATTTACTTATATTTCCGCTTCTCACAGCAATCGGATTGCCGGAAAACGTTGCAGACGTATTAACTATTGTTTCGTTTTTGTCGTTTATAAAGAATACACTGCACTCAATCAATTCTATATCCTTTTCACCATTATTCTTTATAATTGCGGTATAATAAAAAACGGATTTTTCGCCATAATCCTCACAGTAGCAATCTAAATTCGGTTCAAATAATATAGAAACATTATCTGCAGAATAAACCGATTTGTTATGAAAATATCCTATTCCCATACACAAAACGGCAATTATCAAAATTATTAGTAATATCCGCCTGCGTTTATACTTTGCTTTTTTGGCAAGACGTTGCCGTTCTTTTTCTTCTTTTTGTTTTCCGATAAGGATTTCTTTTTCCTTTTTTAAAGCACCGCTATATAATTCGACACATCTTTCAGCATTAATTTTAGCTTCCTTATAATCACCTAAAGCTACTAAATTATTATGGGCGGCTTTGATTTTTTCGGAATTATTACTATTCATATCATTAATAGATTCGCGATAAATCCTTTCGGTTTTCAAAGCTTCGGCTTTAAAGCGACAATCCTTTGCCAAAGCTTCAGAATCTAAAAAGCCGTTTATTTGCTCAAACAGCCTTGCCGCTAGCATAAGCATATTGTCGCTTGCGCCGATAATCATAATATTTTTGGCGCGCTTGTAGGTTTCGGCGGTTTCGATATTAAATTCGCGCTCACCAATTAGTATTTTTTTATCATCTGTATCGCCTATCGAAACTACCGTTCCGCAATAATCACATATATAAGCTAAAGCGTCCTTACTAAAGCCAACGTTGCCTCCGCAATTTTTACAAGTTAATGCCACCGCCGCACCTCAAATTTTATATGCTATTTATTCAAAAGTTTTCTATACAGCGCTCTACCCATTAGTTATATATCACTAATTATACAAATTTTCAATCGCGTTGTCAACATAAATTAGTGAAAAAACACTAACAAACCTCTTTGTAGTGATATATCATCTACATATAACAGTTATATGGGTGATGAAAATGAGTATTTGCGAATTTACAGTTAACAGAATTTACGAGCTTTGCCGCGAGCGAAAAATTACCCCTAACGCGTTAAGCTATCTTTGCGGTATTCCCCAAGCGACCATTAAAAGCATTTTAAACGGTGAAAGTAAAAATCCCGGTATCGTTACAATTAAAAAGATTTGTGACGGCCTTGAAATTACAATGATGGATTTTTTCGATACACCCGAATATAAAAAGCTTGAGCAAGAACTTAAATAGTAAGCTCTTTTGTTGCGCTCGCCCCTAATTTGCAGGCGGTTATAAAGGCATCCTTAACCTCTAAAAAGTGTATTTGCGAAGTAAGCTCGAACAACTCTTCAAAGCACTTTACTTGTCCGTCATTCAATTTCTTTCTAAGTTCTTTTTCCTTTTGCAAAGCGCTTTTGGCTAGCTTTGCATAATCGGGGTGTGAAGCTATATTGTTTTCCGAAAGATAATCGGAAAAAAGCTTATTCATTATCTTTTCCATCGGCTCACTCCTTCTTATACCAATTTAATAAATTAATTCAAAAAAATCTTATGCTGGCAGCATAATTTTCAAAAAATGCCGCGTTTTGTCAAAGATTGACAAAGCGCGGCTTATTTTATATAATTATGCTACTGACTTTATTGAATCGAGATGTTTTATATGGCAAAGGATACCGCAAAAATTGTCGAAGAATTGGGACTCACGCCCGATTTTAAAACCTTTTACGACGAAAATAAGGATTATATGGTTTTGGATAATTTATCCGCTCTTTTAGAAAAGCTTATTAAAAGACACAACCTTAAAAAGTCCGAAATTATTCGCTCTGCCGAAATGAGTGAGGTTTACGCTTACCAAATTTTTTCAGGGCTTCGAATTCCCGACAGAAAAAAGCTATTATGTATTGCTATTGCCATGCAATTATCTCTTGACGAGGTTCAAACCCTTTTAAAATGCGCAGGATATGCGGTTTTGTACGTCAAAATCCCCTTCGACAGCATTATTTTATATGGTGTTTGCAAGAAATTAAGCGTAGTTAAAATTAACGAGATTTTATACGAATACGGTTTAGAGTTGTTAGGATAAAAACTATGAAAAAATGTCCGAAATGCGGAGCGTCAATTCAAGAAAACGCCCGTTTTTGTCTTTATTGCATGACCTCCTTTGAGGAAAAAACTCCCATTAAAACTGAAAAAGAAACTAAAAAACGGTGGCCGATTATTATTGCCGCCGTTTTAGTGCTTGCGCTTATTTTAAGCGTGTTTATGCTTATACCTAAAAAACCGTCAAACACCGGTAATTCAAGCGATTCCAATAACACCGCCGTCGAAGAACAAAACGGTAAAGATACCGATAACTCAACGTTATCCCCTCAAGAAAACGGTCAATCACAGCCCATCCCTGATAATCAAGATAATAACCAATCACAAACAAACTCAAGCGGCAACAGTGAGTCAAACGATAGCAACCGCAATCAAAATACCACTCCCCCTGACAACGACACATCAAACGACGACAATACTCCTACCGTTACACCACCTAAATTCACCTATGTTGAAGCCACTATCGAAAATACATATCCCACCGGATATAGTGCAATGTACACTCCCGAAAACGCGATTGTTATAACAAAGGTGGATTATATAGAGGAAAGTGGTAATTACGTTATTCCGGACACAATAGACGGGAAAAAGGTTGCGGCAATTATGCCCTCGGCCTTTTGTGATTCAAAAATCAGTCCGACAGTTAAATCCGTCACCTTGCCAAGCACCGTCAGAACAATATGGAACAACGCTTTTAAGGAATGTTATAATTTGACCGATATATATATTAAATCCGAAGTTATCGGTATATATGAAGACGCCTTCCCCACTACCGCGAAACGCAACGGCACGCTAAATATTCATTGTGCCAAAAATTGCAGAAACTTCGAATTTTACTATTACAAAAATATAGCTAATAAATACGGCGCCGTATATAAGGAATGGAACGGATAAGGCTATGACAAGAGAAGAATATACAAAGGAGCTGTTAAAAGCCTACTCGTTAATTTCGATTTTAAGCGATAAAAACGGATGCAAGGTTTTAAAGGTAAAGCATAAAGAACTCAATAAAAATATTGTTGTAAGAAGCTTTGAGAAGGCTGTTATAGCTTATGAAAAGCTTTACAGTATAAGCAGTGAGAATCTACCGCTTATTTATGACGTTATAAATTTAGACGACGGTCAAATCGTCTTGGAGGAATTTATCGAGGGTGTAACGGTAGCCGCAGTTATGGAAAGCGGCAAATACCGTTATATCGGCGCAAAACGGGTTATAAAAGCGGTTTGTTCGGCACTTAGTATACTTCACGAAAGAAATTTAGTTCATAGGGATATTAAGCCCGAAAACATTATGATAAGCGACAATGGGCGAATCGTTTTAATTGATTTTAACGCCGCGCGCGAGATTTCAAAGGCAACTAAGGACACCGTTATTATGGGAACGGTCGGTTATGCCTCGCCCGAACAGCTTGGAATAATGCAAAGCGATACCCGAACCGATATTTATGCTTTGGGGATATTGTTAAACGTTATGCTTACAGGCCATCATCCAAGCGAAAAGCTCGCCAAAGGTAAATCGGGCAAAATTGTCAGAAAATGCACCGCCATAAACCCCGACGAACGTTATAAAACGGTTAAAAGCTTTTCAGATTCGTTATAAAATAAACTCACCCTTTCCTCCGATGTTTCGGTGGTAGGGGTGAGTTTTAAAATTATTGCTTGCCATCACCTTAAAAGTTTGATAAGAATATATCAATTTCCGCCTTAATTAGATTGACAATTATATATAAAATATAGTATAATTTTATGTTAAAGGGAGATGATTTTGTGATTAACAAAAGTATTAAAAAATTAGTATGCTACGGTCTTGCAAAAAACCTTTTCGCAAAAGAGGACGAAATTTTTGTAACCAACCGCATTTTAGAAATTTTAAAACTTGACAGCTTTGATTGTGAAGAAACTTTTGACGACGTAAATTTAGAAGAAACCTTAAAGGAGCTTCTTGATTTTGCTGTTCAGAAGGGTTTAATCGACGACAACATCACCGAGCGTGACCTTTTTGATACAAAGCTTATGTCAGCTATGATGCCCCGCCCGAGTGAAGTTATTGCAAAGTTTAATTCACTTTATGAAAAGTCACCCGAAGCCGCTACCGATTATTATTATAATTTAAGCTGCGACAGTGACTACATACGCCGCTACCGTGTGGAAAGGGACCTTAAGTGGCTTGCCGACACCGAATACGGTCAGATGGATATTACCGTAAACCTTTCTAAGCCTGAAAAGGATTTGAAATCTATTTTAGCGGCTAAAAATGCGCCGCAGTCGGGCTACCCCAAATGCGCGCTTTGTAAGGAATGTGAAGGCTATGCCGGCCGCATTAACTTCCCCGCACGTCAAAACCACCGCATTATTCCCATTACACTTGACGGGGATAAATGGTTTATGCAATACTCTCCCTACGTTTACTATAACGAGCATTGTATCGTTTATAACGGCGAGCACATTCCTATGAAGGTTGACGTTACCACCCTTCGCAAAATTATTGAATTTGTAACCATCTTCCCCCATTACTTTATCGGCTCGAACGCAGGGCTTCCCATTGTTGGCGGCTCTATTTTATCACACGAGCATTATCAAGGCGGTCATTACACCTTCGCTATGACAAAAGCCCCCATCGAAAAGGAAATCACCTTTGAAGGATTTGAAGACCTTAAAACAGGTATTGTAAAATGGCCGATGTCGGTCATCCGTATTACAGGTGCAAACCCTGAGCGTGTAATCGAGCTTGGTGGTAAAATTTTAACCGCTTGGGAGAGCTATACCGATGAAGATGCCTTCATTTTTGCCGAAACTGACGGTGAGCCGCACAACGCAGTTACACCTATTGCACGCAGACGCGGTGAAGACTTCGAGCTTGACATTGTGCTTCGCAACAATATTACCACCGAAGAATTCCCCTTGGGCGTTTATCATCCCCATCAGGAATATCACCACATTAAGAAAGAAAATATAGGTCTGATTGAAGTTATGGGTCTTGCAGTGCTTCCCGGCCGCTTAAAGCAGGAAATGGCAGAGCTTCAGACCGCAATTTTGGAAAACCGCGATATCACAAATGATGAAGCGCTTTCAAAGCATGCTGAATGGGCAGAAGAAATTAAGGCAAAATATAATAATATCAATGCCGATAATATTGACAGTATTATCAAGGCTGAAATCGGTATTGTTTTCTCAAAGGTACTCGAAGACGCAGGCGTTTATAAGCGCAATGAAAAGGGTCAAAAAGCCTTTATGAAGTTTATAGAAAGCGTGAAATAATGTTTATAAACGTATTAACCCAGGTGGTTATACTTTTTATACTGATACTCATAGGTTTTGCACTTGCAAAAACAAAGGTGCTCAGCGACAAAAGTGTAAGCGGTATGACCGACCTTGTGTTAATTTTGGTTACCCCTTGCGTTATTGTTAAATCCTTCTTTCGTGAATTTAACAAATCCGACCTTAAGGACCTGCTTATAAGCTTTTTGTTGGGTGTTTTACTGCACCTTGCATTCATTGTTTTAAGTATGCTGTTTTTAAGGGATAAAAACAAGGACCGCCGGATAGTGCTGCAATATGCCGCTGTTTTTTCAAATTGCGGTTTTATGGCAATTCCTCTTCAGCAGGCACTGCTTGGGGATAACGGCGTGTTTTTGGGCTCGTCCTTTGTGGCGATTTTTAACGCATTTGTGTGGAGCTGGGGACTGCTTTTAATGAGTGGCGACAAGAAAACGCTTAAGCCCATTAAAATTATTACCCGCCCCGCAATTTTGGCGCTTATAATTGGTTTGGCGGTTTTCCTTTTGTCTGTTCGGGTTCCCAAAATTATAAGCGAACCCGTTTCTATGCTTGCTGCCCTTAACACACCGCTTCCGATGATAATCATCGGCTTCCACCTTGCAAATTCCAACGTGCTGAAAAGCTTTACGGATATAAAATGCATCTTCACCATTTTGTTAAGGCTTATTATTTACCCTGCCGCCGCAATTACTGTTATGTGGATTTGCGGTGTCAAAGGCAATATGCTTATATCCCAAGCAATTTGCTGTAGTGCGCCTGTTGCCGCTGTTACAACAATGTTTTCATCCAAATATAACCGCGACACCGAGCTTTCGGTAAATTTAGTGTCCTTAAGCACACTGTTATCACTTATCACAATGCCCGTAATGATTACCTTTGCTCAAAGGTTGGCAAATTTATGATTAATTACATTCACGAACCCACTCCCCTTCAGTGCGGACAGGCTGTTTTGGCAATGCTTTGCCGAAAGTCTGTTGATGAAGTGGTAAAAACACTTAATAACGAAAAAGAAACCACCCTTCGGGAAATGCTTTCTTTTTTAAATAACAACGGCTTTGAGGTTAAAAATTCAAGATTTTTGGCAAACGATAAAACCAATTTGCCCGAAATTGCGCTTTTAAGCCTTGAAACCCCACGGTGTTGGCATTGGTCACTTTATTATAAAGGCACCTTTTACGACCCCGAGCACGGCGTTATGAACGATTTCCCCGTTTGTAACCGCAAATATTTCTGGAAAATTTCGGAGGATATATGTTAGAACTCAAAAACATATCTTTTACAGCCGAAAACGAAGACGGCGAAAAACAAATTTTAAAGGACGTTAACCTTAAAATAGATGACGGCTTTGTGGTTATTACCGGCCCTAACGGCGGCGGCAAATCTACCTTGGCCAAAATTATTGCAGGTATTATTACCCCCACCGCCGGTCAGATTCTTTTGGACGGCGAAGACATTACAAATTTATCAATTACCGAACGTGCCAAAAAGGGCGTCAGCTTTGCTTTTCAGCAGCCCGTTCGTTTTAAGGGCATTACCGTGCACGACCTTATAAGTCTTGCGGCAGGCGAAAGCATAAGCGTTACAAAGGCTTGCGGTTATTTATCACAGGTTGGTCTTTGCGCCCGCGATTACATCAACCGCGAGGTTAACGCATCTTTATCGGGCGGCGAGCTTAAGAGAATTGAAATTGCAACCGTTTTAGCACGCGGCACCAAGGTTTCAATTTTTGACGAGCCCGAAGCCGGCATTGACCTTTGGAGCTTTAACAACCTTATCCGCGTTTTTGAAAAAATGCACAATACCCTTGGCGGAAGTATTATCATTATTTCTCACCAGGAACGCATTTTGAACATTGCCGACAAGGTTGTAGTTATAGCAAACGGAAGCGTAAAGGACGAAGGCAAAAAGGATGACATTTTGCCAAGTCTTTTAAATGCGGCAGATGCCGCCTGCAAGGTGCTTACCGACGCTTTAGAGGAGGTGTAATGCCGTGAATAATACTGAACTTGACCTTTTAAAAATGATAGCCGATATTGACGGCACACCATCGGGCGCATTTAATATCCGTGCAAACGGCGCACTTTCTGCCCGTCACGTTACCGAAAACGTTGATATTAGAGAAAAAGAAGGCGTTTCGGGCATTGAAATCATCATAAAACCCGGCACCAAAAACGAAAAAATTCACATTCCCGTTATTATAAGCGAAAGCGGTCTTTCCGAAATGGTTTATAACGATTTTATCATTGGTGAAGACTGCGACGTTGAAATTGTTGCAGGCTGTGGTATTCACAACTGCGGCAGTGAAGAGTCCCGCCACGACGGTATACACACCTTTTTTGTAGGTAAAAACGCTAAAGTAAAATACGTTGAAAAGCACGTTGGTGAAGGCGACGGCGAAGGCGGTAAAAATATGAACCCGACCACCGTTATAAACATTGCCGACGGCGGTTATATGGAAATGGAAACCACACAAATCAAGGGTATTGACTCCACCAAGCGCATCACCAAAGCCGCTTTGGCAGATAACGCAACCTTAATTGTTAAAGAAAAGCTTATGACACACGGCAGTCAGTATGCCGAAACCGATTTTACGGTTGATATGAACGGTGAAAACTGCAGCGCAAACGTTGTTTCACGCTCGGTTGCAAAGGATAAGTCATACCAGCTTTTCGTTTCCCGCATAAACGGCAATAACATCTGCAACGGTCACACCGAATGTGATGCCATTATTATGGACGATGCTCACGTTTCTGCCCTGCCCCAGATTACCGCAAATCATATTGACGCGTCACTTATACACGAAGCCGCTATCGGTAAAATTGCGGGTGAACAGCTCATTAAGCTTATGACACTTGGCCTTACCGAAAGTGAAGCCGAAGAACAGATTGTAAACGGCTTTCTTAAATAATTGAGGTAAAAACCATGCTTAAAAGATTTTTAACCTTTGTCTTAGTTTTGACATTTCTGCTTTCATTGTCCTTTATCCCAACAACGGCCGAATTTATTCACCCTGCCGAAAAGGTGGATATTACTATCAGTGGCACGGGATATTCAGCCTTTAATTTTTTAAAGGACGGAAATATTAAAACCTATAAAACCTCAAATGACAACTGCGCTATCACAATAGAAAGTGAAAACGAAATTTATTCGCTTTATTTTATGTTTGATTTGGAATACGGCGAATATACAATAACCGACAACACGAATAACACAACTATTACCGCAGGTAAAAACAGTTTTTTGCACGAATATGTAAAGCTTAAAAAACCGAGTAAGTCGTTAACCGTCAATTTCACAAACGGTGCAGTAAGATTAAGTGAAATTACCGCATATTCTTACGGCTCAACCCCTGCAGGTGTGCAGGATTGGTCGACCCCGCTTGACGGCAAAACCGATATTTTATTGCTTGCCACCCACGGCGATGATGACCAGTTATTTTTTGCGGGTCTTTTCCCGCTTTACGCGGCAGAGCGTCAATGCGCTGTTCAGGTTGCATATCTTACCGACCACCGCAACCTTACAAAGGGTCGCACCCACGAAATGCTTAACGGACTTTGGGCAACAGGTGTTACCGCTTACCCCGTGTTTGGTAAATTTGCCGATTTCAGAATTGACGATTTACAGGGCACTTATGACAGATATGCCCAGCTTGGAACAAACAAGGATGAATTACAGGCATACGTTGTTGAACAAATCCGTCGTTTTAAACCGCAGGTTGTTGTGGGACACGATTTTAACGGCGAATACGGTCACGGTATGCACAAGGCTTATACCGACCTTTTGGTAAATTCTTTAGAGCTGACAAGTGATAAAACACAATTTACCGAAAGCGCTGAAAAGTACGGTGTGTGGGATATACCCAAAACCTATATTCATCTTTATAAAGAAAATCCCATTGTCATTGATTATGATTCACCGCTTAAAAGCTTTGAAGGGCTTACGGCATTTCAGGTGACACAAAAATACGGTTATCCCTGCCACGAATCACAGCAATATACCTGGTTTACAAACTGGCTTAACGGCAACGGTAATATTACCACCGCCAAGCAGATAACCAAATATAACCCGTGTGAATTCGGTCTTTACAGGACAACCGTAGGTGAGGATATTCATAAAAACGATTTTATGGAAAACATCACAAAATATGCCGACAAGACCCCGCAAAAAGAAACTGCAACCACCCTTGAGCTTGCCCCCGAAAAAGAAAAAAACGACAAAAAAGATGATGGCAACAAAACTAAAAAGCCCGATAATGACACTTTAATTTTAATTGTTTCAATTATCATTCTTGTCATAGCCACAGTGGCTTTAGGTTTTATAATAATTAAAAGAATACGCAAATAGAAACAGACCCTTGATGTAAATCAAGGGTCATTTTTTATATATTAAATCTGCATTTAAGACCTTCGAAAGCATCGGTCAGCATTTCGGATAACACCGCATCGTGAAGCGGAAAACGGTCGTTTGCAGTCATAACCGCAAGTCCGTTTACAAATGCCCACATTTCAAGATTAAAAAGCCTTGCCGTATCCCCCGAAAGTCCTGTCGCCTCAGTAGCAAGTGCTTCGAGATAATTTTCAAACTCGGCATTGCTTCGCCCACTCAAAAACAAAAGCTTAAACAAATTATTCTCAACCTTTGCAAAACGGATATAAGCCATTGTTGCCGCTTTATAAGGCGGAAGGGCAGATTTTACCATTTCGGCTTTATTAAATTCATTATAAATTTCTTCTGCTTTTATAATTATTTCGGACTTAAGGTCTTCCATTGAATTGAAATTCGAAAAAACAGGTTGGGTTGAACAACCAAGCACCGCCGCAATGCTGCGCGCATTTAGTGTACTTTCCCCTTGTGTTCTTACAATTACAGTCGCGGCATTAATTATATCATCCCGCGCGATTTTAACCTTTGGCGGCATATTGCACCTTCTTTATATATCTTTTGTTATATATCAATTGTTATTTTATAATAAAATTTCACTTTTGTCAAGCAAAATTGGGGTTTATCGCTTACGCGAATGAATAATGAATGATGCATAATGAAAAATTATGGTGTCGCTTTGCGACAGATGTAAATCGTATGTATTTAGATTGATATAACTCGTAGGGGCGATTCACGAATCGCCCGCCAGAT
>JAZNOE010000032.1:0-12435 GCA_045580625.1 Acutalibacteraceae bacterium
AATAATCTGTAATTTAATTGATATTACCCGTAGGGGCGATTCACGAATCGCCCGTTGCGATTAACTATTATTTTCGGACAATTCGTGAATTGTCCCTACGATGTGCCGCCAATTAAACAGAGCGATAAACTATAATTTGAATATAAACATACAAATTAAAACCATCCTTTGTGCGAAGAGTGGTTTTAAACAATTATTCAGTAATTACCTTCATTATTTTTGCGAGGGAAATGCACATTTCTTCGTAAATGTCATTTGGTAATTTATATGGTGGTGCGGTTTCAAGGCATATACCGCCTTGATAGTCAATATCCTTAAGGGCTTTTGAAAAATCCTGCCAGTCAATTGTTCCGCAATAGGGCAGTAAATGCAAATCCCTGTCAGGGAAGCTGTCGTGAATGTGGAACGCGTGAATATAATCCCCAAGATCTCTTACACATTGTGCAACCGAAATATCGGGGAAGGTAACAACGTGACCCGTATCAAGACAAATTTTGAAATTATCATCATTTATAAGCTTTGCAAATTCTAAAATTTCGTAAGGGGTTGAAATTGACAAATTGCGCATTGGCATATTTTCAAAGCAAACCGTAATGTCATAGCCTTTTGCAATTTCGGTAACCTTTCTCATAAATTCAAGGTTTACATCCATTGTTATTTCAGCTTCTTCAGTACCACGTTCACTTATTCCACATGGCATAATGGGGTGCAGCACCCAGTTTTTACACTCAAGCACAGATGTTGCCCACAAGGAACGCTTAACGTGTTCAAGCTTTACATTCCTTAACTCTTCGGTCGAATCATTGGGCGGCCAGTGCCACGGGCCGTGCACTTGATAAATTTCTATATCTGAAGCCTTGGCAAGTTCTTTTTCTGCAGTCAGCCTTTTTTCTGTTTCGTGTAATGAATCACAGTAAGGAAAATAATCGGTACCCATCATATTAAAATCCACACACGAAAAACCATGCTCTTTAATTTTTTGATACCTTTTTTCACCCCAGCGGTCATAGCTGCCAACGTTAATTCCAATTTTCATTTTTATCACCGTCTTGTAAATTGATATGCAAATTTTAACATTATTTTGTTACAAATGTCAAGTTTTGTGTGAAAAAACACAATAAAGTCTACCAGAAATGGGAAATTTTTTAATCACTTTAACAAAAAGACAAAAAAGTGCACTCAGATGTTTTGTTTGTTCATTGATGATAAAAAAGCAAACGATTATAATTAGTATATAATATTATAATTGTGCATAAAGTGCGCATTAAATTATATGCGTCTTAGACGCGGAAGTGGGGAATAGCTTTGAAAAAATTGTTATCGTTTGCAATGGCTTGCGTTATGACAACAACATTTCTAACGTGCTATGCCGATGAAATCAACAAGGTCGATTCGGCAGAAACTGTTGTTAGTGATTACAGCGAGTATATTAAAGCGAATCAGGATTTGATAACAGATGTTCCTGATATTGTAGCTGAGCTTGGCGCTGTGTCATTGGCTGATGGCGCTGTTGTTGAAAATGCTCAGTCGCTTGAAGGTAAAAACAACGTTATCAAGTGGACAAATTCTCAAGGTTCACTTACCTTCAAATTCAACGTTGCTACCGAAGGTCTTTATAACATATCGCTTGGTTATCTTGCACTTTCGACTAATACTGAAGCAATTGAATTTGGTATTATGGTTGATGGTAATAAGCCTTTTGATGGCGTGGACTTTATATCTGTTCCGCGTTTATATACCGATGACGGTGAAGTAAGAAAAGACGGTATCGGTAATGAATTTGCTCCTGAACAGAAGGAAGTATTCGCTTGGCAGTTTAACCGCCTTACAGACGTTGAAGGTCTTAATTCAAAGCCTTACCTGTTTGCATTAACAGCCGGTGAACACACAGTTACGCTTTATAACTGCAGTGACCCGATAGCGATTTGCGAATTAAAGCTTTGCTCTGAAGAAAAAACCGTAAGCTATGAAGAGGTTTTAAAATCCTACGAGAAAAACGGTTATAAAAAGTATGAAGGCAACCAGATTAACATTCAGGGTGAAAAGGCTTACCTTAAATCGTCACATAATCTTATTTCTCAGTCCGATTCAACAAGCTCAAAGGTTTATCCTTTTAATGCTTCAAAAAGTAAGGTTAATTATATCGGTGGTAATAACTGGAGCGGTGCAGGTGACAGAATTACTTGGAAGCTTGACGTTCCCGAGGATGCACTTTATGCAATTACATTTGCTTACCAGCAAAGCTATATTGTAAACGGCAGCTCTTACCGCGTTTTGCGTGTTGACGGCGAAATTCCTTTTGCCGAAGCCGCTGAAATTAATTTTGCATACTGTAACAGCTGGAAGCGTAAGAGCTTTGGCAATAAGGAAGATGAGCCTTATCTCATTTATCTTACAAAGGGCGAGCACACCCTTTCGTTAGAGGTTAATCTCGGCTCACTTTCAAACTTTGCTACTCAGCTTAAAAAGCAGATTTATGAGCTTGGTACAATTTACCGCGAAATTATAATGATAACCGGTGAAACCCCCGACTCCAACCGTGACTATTCGTTGTTTACTCAAATCCCCGATTTGGAAAAACGACTTAAGAACTGCAAGAAGGTTCTTGATGACTTGGTTGAAGAAGCTGATGCATTAAGTGGTATGGGTGGCTCGTCTAACACCTCAACACTTAAAAATATGTCAGCGGTTATCGAGCGTATGCTTGAATATAAATATCAGGCACAGATTTATAAATCAAGCTATTATGATAACTATTCAAGTATGAGCGCATGGCTTTATGAAATTATAGGTATGCCGCTTGATATTGATGCGATTTACATTACTGCTCTTGAAAAGGAAGCAAAGCATCTCGGTGCAGGCTTTTTTGACGGTTTGTTATTTGGCGTTAAGAAATTCTTCATTTCCTTTATGGCCGACTATAATAACATTTCCGGTGACGTTGGCGACAACAAAATTACCCTTTGGGTAAACTGGGGTCGCGACCAGGTGCAGGTACTGAATTATCTTGCACAAAGTGATTTCAGCACAAAATACAAGGTTGGCGTTGACATTAAAATGACAAACGCAACAATTATTCAAGGCTTGCTTTCGGGTAACGGTCCCGACTGTTATTTACATATGTCCAGAACCGAGCCTGTAAACCTTGCAATGCGTGGTGCGCTTTACGATCTTTCAAAATTCGATGATTTTGAAGAAGTGACCGAACGCTTTATGCCAAGTGCTACTGTTCCTTATACATATAAGGATGGCGTTTATGCTTTGCCCGATACTCAGACCTTCTCGGTAATGTATTACCGTAAGGACATTCTTGATGATCTCGGTATTGAAGTTCCGCAAACCTGGGATGACTTTATTGCAGCTTCTGCAATAATTATGAGAAACAATATGCGTGTTGGCTTGCCTTACACACAGATTACTGATATGAATCAGGTTAATCAGGGTCTTGGTGCACTTAACATTTTCCCGACACTTTTAATGCAGCAGGGAATAAGCCTTTATGATGATAAGCTTGAGACTATCGACTTAACATCTGAGCCGACTGTAAATACATTTACTATGTGGACGGATTTTTATAATAAGTACAGCTTTGATAAGACTTATGATTTTTATAACCGTTTCCGTACCGGCACAATGCCTTTGGCGGTTCAGTCTGTTGCATTTTATAATACCGTAAGTGCAGCGGCATCTGAAATTCGCGGTCTTTGGGCAATTGCTCCGATACCCGGCTTCAAGGATGAAAACGGCAATATTAATCGCACACTTGCAGGTGCAGGCAGTGGCTGTGCAATTTTGAAGAACAGCGACAATATTGAGGGCGCATGGAAGTTCCTGAAATGGTGGACTTCTGCTGATACTCAGCTTAAATATTCACAAAATATTGAATCTATACTTGGCACAACCGGCAGAATAATGACTTCTAACGTTGAGGCTCTTTCAAAGCTTTCGTGGAATCGCGGAGATTTTGAAATTATTGAAGAACAGTGGCGTTGGGTTCAGGAAATGCCGGAAGTTCCCGGCGGTTATTATATTCCGCGTGTTGTTGACCAGGCTTTCTGGAACGTTGTAAGCGGCAAAGGCATTCACGAAGAGCTTATCAAGTGGGATAAGGTTGCTGATACCGAGCTTGCTGAAAAGCGTTCACAGTACGAATAATAAAGAAGGGAGAAATTAAGATGAAAACTAAAGGTCTTAAAATTGGCGGTAACAGTGAAACCCGTACGGGTCTTATTATGTTGTCACCCTTTTTGATATTATTCTTTGTATTTACAATTCTTCCTATTTTATCATCTGTTGTATTAAGCTTTACAACCTATGATATGATTTCCGCCCCGAAATTCAGCGGAATTTCAAATTACATAAAAATGTTTTCTGCAGATGATATGTTCCCGAAGGTGCTTCGTAATACAGTCGTTCTTGCGATAATTACGGGTCCTGTGGGATATATGCTGTCATTTGTCCTCGCTTGGATGATAAACGAGCTTAATAGAACGGCACGTACAATTTTGTCATTCCTTTTCTATGCGCCGGCACTTTCATCAAATGTTTATTTTATCTGGCAGGTGCTCTTCAGCGGTGACAGCTACGGTTACGTAAACAGTGCGTTATTATCATTAGGCGTAGTTTCTGAGCCTATTCAATGGTTTAAAGATGCCAACTACGTAATGATAATAATTATTGTTGTACAGCTTTGGATGAGTATGGGTATATCCTTCCTTGCTAACATTTCAGGTCTTCAAAACGTTAACCCTGAAATGTACGAAGCCGGATGTATCGACGGTATCAGAAACAGATGGGCCGAGCTTTGGTATATAACGCTGCCTTCAATGAAATCAATTCTTTTATTCGGTGCGGTAATGCAGATTCAAAGCTCGTTCTCAATCGGTGCGGTTGTAACAGCACTTGCAGGCTTCCCAAGTGTTAACTATTCGGTAGATACACTTGTAACCTTGATTCAAGACGTTGGTACAAGCCGATATGAAATGGGATATGCAGCGGCATTATCAGTATTCCTCTTTGCAATGATGGCGGTAAGCCGTGTTATCATTGGCAAAGTTGTAGATGCCATTGGCAGATAAGCGGAGGTGAAATGATGAAAAGTTCAAAAGCTCAATATAGACGTTACACCCGCTCTGCCTGGGGCAACTTCTTCTATTTCTTCTTCTTAATACTCTTCGGTTTGTTTTCGGTGTTACCTATGATTTATACCGTATGTACATCGCTTAAACCGCTTGAAGAAATATTAATATTTCCTCCGCGCTTTTTCGTTACAAGACCTGTAATTGACAATTACACAGCATTACCCAAGCTTTTGTCTAACTTAAGCGTTCCGCTTTCAAGATATGTGTTTAACAGCGCGTTTGTAAGTATTTCAACAACAGTTTTACATATTTTCATTGCTTCTATGGCCGCTTTTGTTATTGCAAAGGTTAAATTTAAGGGTAGCAAGACTTTGTTCTTGTTGGTTCAGTTCGCACTTTTGTATAACGCATACACATTGGCAATTCCGCAATACGTTATTTTCTCAAAATTAAATATTATAGATACGTATTGGGTATACATTTTGCCATATCTTCCTTCCACGCTGGGTGTTTTCCTCGTCAAGCAGTTTATTGACAGCAGTATTCCTGATGCATTGTTGGAAGCCGGCAGAATTGACGGCGCAGGCATTTTCAGAATTTATTATCAGATAGCACTTCCGATAATGAAGCCTGCATGGCTTACTCTTGCATTGTTTGCTTTCAGAGATATCTGGTCAATGCAGCCTGCGGGTACAATCTTCAGTGAAGAATTGAAGATGCTTCCAAATATTATGTCAACAATTGCTTCGGGCGGTATCGCCCGTTCGGGTAGCGCAATGGCTGCCACAGTTATTCTTCTTATTCCGCCTATCACTGTGTATATGATTTCACAGGGAAGCGTTATGGAAACAATGGGTAGCGCAGGTATTAAGGGATAACTTAAAAACATCTGAAGGGAGGCATAAATGTGAAAAAATATTTAATGCTCTTGATGGTTTTTGTTCTTGTTGCTTTTATGGTAGTACCTACCGTTTCAGCGGCTGAGGCAACCACAGTCCCTTATAACACCTATGCCTATTGGGAGAAGGGTGAAGAAAGGGAAGCGGTTGAAATCCGCGAGGTTTTCGAGGTTGTTAAAAAGGTTAACGGATACGACCTTGGAATTGAAGCGCTTTCAATGCCTACTGATATAGATTGCGATAAAGACGGAAATCTTTACATACTTGACGGTGACAACAGCCGCGTGGTTGTTGTTGACAGTCAGATGAACTTATTAAGAGTTATAAATTCCCCTGTACAAAATGGGGAAGAGATAAATTTCAGCGGTGCAAACGGTATTTATCTTAAAGAAGATAACACCATTTATGTTGCTGATACAAACGGACAAAGGATAATTGTTTTCAATTCTGACGGCACCTTAAAACAGATTATAGGCTTGCCTAAAGCTTCGGTTATTCCTGAGGATTTCAACTATGCGCCTATTAAGGTTTTGACTGACTCACGTGATTATATTTACGTTCTCAGCAGCGGTTCATATTACGGTGCGCTTGTTTATTCTAATACAGGTGAATTTTTAGGCTTTTACGGTGCTAACAGTGTAAAAACAACGGCTGTCGATGCACTTGGTAAGCTTTGGGACAGACTTACTCAAACCGAAGCAAAGCGTGCCAGCAGTCAGCAAAAATTACCTTATCAGTTTATTAGTATGGATATAGATGAAAACGACTTCATCTATACACTTACAGGTCTTACCGACAGTATCTGGGACGTTGGTACAGGACAGATAAGACGACTTAATCCCGCCGGCATTAACATTCTTAAGGATAATGTGGGTACAGGCTCAGATACCTTAAATTTTGCCGATGAATCGGATTATCGCAACGATATGGGTCACCCCATAATGACAAGCTTTAAAAAGCTTTGCGTTGATGACAGCGGTTTTGTTTATGCAGTCGATACCACTTACGGTCACATCTTTGTTTACGATAACAAGTGTAATTCGTTTGCAGTTTTCGGCGGTGGTTTTGGCTCGGGCATTCAGGACGGCACCTTTGTAAGACCCGAATCTGTTGCAGTTTACGGCGATATGCTTTACGTGCTTGATTCACTTGATGCAAGTGTTACTGCATTTAAGCTTACAGATTACGGTAAGCTTTACAAAAATGCGCAGATGCTTACACTCCAGGGTAAATACAAAGATTCTGTTGCACTTTGGGAAGAGGTTTTAAAGCAGGATAAGAATAATCTTCTTGCTTATCGCGGTCTTTCAAAAGCTGCGCTTTTGGATGAAGATTATGATGCCGCACTTAAGTATTCAAAAATCGGTTTCAGCCAGTCCGATTATGCTATTGCTTTTGAGCAGATACGCGGTGACTTTATTTCTAAAAATGTATGGTGGATGCTTCTTATCGGTGCAGTTCTTATCGGTGGTGCGGTATGGTACCTTATTAAGAGCAGAAATGCTGAAAAGAAGGCAACCACAAACGGAGTAGTCTTTGCACTTAATTCAATGATACATCCGTTTGATACGTTTTACAGATTAAAGAATAAGGGCGAAGGCTCTATAGCGGTTGCTTTGGGCGCACTTGTTCTGTATTACGTTTCAAGGGTTTTATGTGATATTTACAGTGGCTTCACTTTTGAAATTTTCGAACCTTCTGAATACAATTCATTTGAAACCTTGCTCGGCAGTATGGGCGTTGTGGTTCTTTTCGTAATTGTTAACTGGGGCGTTTGTGTTCTTGCAGAGGGTAAGGGTAAGCTTAAAGAAATCTTTTTGGTTACTTGCTTTGCTTTAATACCTGAAATTTTAAGCTCTGTACTTTCTTTGGTTTTAACCAATGTTTTAATTCCCGAGGAAGCCGCAATTCTTACAGTAATTACGGTTGTTTGCCATATACTTGCTGCAATAGTTCTTTGTGTCGGTCTTATGGCAGTGCATGAATATGACTTCTTCAAATTCCTTACAACTGCAATTTTAACCGTGCTTGGTATGCTGTTGGTTGTATTCATCATATTTATGCTCTTCATCTTGTTCCAGCAGTTATTTGATTTCATCAGTTCTATTTTCACTGAAATTTTCTATCGTTAGGGGGCGGTAAAGTGTTAAAAACAAAGCGAATTATATCAGTTTTAATGGTTTTAGCCTTGGTGCTTTTAAGCCTTACCGCCTGCGGTATGGAAAAACCGCGTCCGATAGGTAAATATATTTCAAACATCCGCGTTAACACACTTGAAAGCACGGTTGTTGCTGAAAACGAAAACCTTGAGATGCGTTGGGATAATGAGAAGTCCTGCGTGGTTGTTGTGAATAAAAAGAACGGATATATCTGGTCCACAATACCGAATGATTATTACAACGGTACTGAAGCGGGCGCAAGAGCAGACGTTTTATTTAATTCACCAATTATAGTTACTTATACATCTTCTCCTAACAATACGCTTAAAACTATAAACGGTGCAAGCGTTAAGGATGAAGGCTTTATAACCATAAAACAAATTGAAAACGGTGTGCAAATCGGTTATTTCTTCAATAATGTTGAAATTTCGATTCCGCTTATCTATAAGCTTTATGATGACCATTTTACCGTAACGGTTGATACCGTTGGTATTTTGGAAAACACCAACAAGGTTTATCAGATAGAAATTGCACCCTTCCTTGCGGCAGTTCCCGCAAGCAATGAAAAGGACAGCTATGTTCTCGTACCTTCGGGCAGCGGCGCTTTGATGTATACTGATGAGCGTGACGGCAGTGACAGAGCATATCAGGAAACGGTTTACGGTGCGGATTTAGCAATATTCACCGACCATATAACCGAAAACATTAAGAATACACAGCTTCCTGTGTTTGGTGTTTCAAGAGGCGAAAATTCACTTTTTGCAATTATTGAAGAAGGCGCCGCTTCCTGCGATATTAAAGCAACGGCAGGGGACAGCACAATCGGTTATTCGGGTGCCCGTGCAGTGTTTGCTGTGCGTGGTCGCAATACCGAAATTGTTGCAATGGCAACAGGCTTTTCCGAAACTGTCAATTCATACAGTGAAGGCTTTGTTGACGGCAACTGTACAGTGGCTTATTATCCGCTTTGCGGTGAAGATGCAGGCTATTCGGGTATGGCAAAGCTTTACCGCGATTATCTTGCTAAGAAGTATAAAACCGATAACAGCGGTAAGGATTCACCCCTTTACTTACAGGTATTAGGCGGCGCAATGACCGAAGAATCCTTCATTGGTATTCCTTACAAGACACTTAAAACCGCGACAACACTTAAGCAAGCTAAGGATATTATTTCCGAAATCACTGAAAAGACAGGTGTTAAGCCTGTTGTTCAGCTGAAGGGCTTTGGCAATACAGGTCTTGACGTTGGAAAAATCGGCGGTGGCTTTAAGCTTAACAGCAAGCTTGGTAAGTGGAATGACGTTAAATCGCTTGGCGATATATGTGATGTTTATTTTGATTTTGATATTTTAAGCTTTTCATCTTCGGGCAACGGCTTTACTAAGGTTGCCGATTCGGCCAAGGCTGAAAACGGCGGTACTGCTTATCAGTATTATTATGCTGTTGCAGCAGCTAACCGCAACGAAGATAAAGGCCGTTATAACCTTCTTGCAAGGGATAGAATTGCTGATGCATTTAACAAGTCTGTTAAGACTTTGAATGGTAAGGATATTTACGGTTTATCGCTTTCAACACTCTCTTCAAGTGCATATTCCGATTATAACAGTCAGAAATATTACTCAAAGGGTAATTTTGATGCCGATGTTGCAAATATGCTTTCCAAGCTGGGCAAAACCGGACTTATGACTTCAAATGCAAATGCGTATACGGCGGCTTATTCTTCACACATTATTTCAACCCCGTCTACACATTCGGGCTTTACCTCGCTTGATGCGCAGGTGCCCTTCTACCGTATGGTATTTAAGGGATTTGTTCCCATTGCTTCAAATTCGGTTAATACTGCTAAGGATTCAAGATTTGAAATCTTAAGCTCGGCCGAAACAGGCTGCGGTCTGCTTTATACGGTAAGCAATAACTATAATACTAAATTCCGTTTGAATGACAGCGTTTTAGCAAAAAGCGTTTATTCTGATTATAAGGAAAACATTTTCTCAACCTATGAAGAATTATCCGACCTTTTACAAAAGGTATCAAACGCAAAAATTTCAAAGCACACAATACTTTCTGACGGTGTAAACCAAACCGATTTTGATAACGGTGTGTCTGTTATCGTTAACTATACCGAAGCATCGGTTGAAACTCCGTTTGGTGTTGTTGAAGCTGAAAGCTTTGTGTTTCGTTGATTAATTAAATGTTTACCTATTATATAGAAAGGATGAGAATATGCGTAATAAAAAAGTAACCGGTATTGAACGGTTAAAGGTTCGTTACGGAAGAATGTTCGTTTTACCATGGACTATCGGTTTATTACTTTTCTTTTTGGTTCCGCTGTTTAGTTCAATAGCCTATGCATTTTGTAACGTTTCACTCGTTAACGACAAAATGTTGACCTTTGTCGGTATTGAACATTTCAAATATCTTATTGGTGAAGACCCCAATTTTCTTGATAACATTAAAGAGGCGGTAACTTCTTTTGTTTATTCATTGCCCATAATCGTGGCATTAAGTCTTATTTTTGCAATTATTCTAAATCAAAAATTCAAGGGAAGAATTTTTGCCCGTGCGGTATTCTTCCTTCCCGTAATCATTGCAACAGGTGTTGTAATGCAGTTTATAACCGGTGATGCACTTGAAAGCGGTGCGGCACTTAGCACCTCTATGGGTGAAACTGAATCTTATTCGGGCATAAGGTTTGATGAATTGCTTATAAACCTTGGTCTTCCGCAGTCTATAACCGAGCTTTTGGCCGATTATATTGCAAGAGTATTTAACCTTGTATGGAGCTGCGGTATCCAGATACTTTTGTTTGTTGCAGGTCTTCAGTCAATTCCCGACCAGCTTTATGAAGTATCAAAAATTGAAGGCGCCACTGCTTGGGAAGAATTCTGGTTTGTTACCTTCCCAATGCTTGGCAACGTAACCTTCCTTGTTTTGGTTTACACCATTGTGGACTTGTTTACTGCATTTGATAACCCCATAATGAAGCAAGCTTATGATTTAATAAGCAAAAACAGTGTATACGACCAGAGTGCCGCAATTTTGTGGGGATACTTTGTTGTCGTTGGCTTAATTGGTGCATTGGTGCTTCTGGCTTATAACAGAATACTGATGAAGAAATGGAATTAAGGAGGTGGCACATTTGAAAGGCTTAACATTAAAAAACGACCTTAAAACTTATGAATATAAAAAGCTTATATCTAAGATAGCAGTTTCCTTATTCCGCTATGCAATGCTTATTGCGGTTGGCTTTACGGTATTATCACCGCTTTTCCAAATAATTTCAAACTCGCTTAAAAATGCGGATGACTTTATGAATACAAGCGTTTCATGGATACCCACCACCTTATTCTTCCAAAACTATATTGATGCATTCAATATAATGGAATATGGAAAAACCTTCTTAAACACCATATCAATAATGGTATTAAGTGCCTTTTTAGAGGTTGCCGCTTGCGGTGTTGCCGCTTACGGCTTTGCAAGGTTTAAATTCCCCGAACGCAAAATTCTTTATGCACTTTTGCTTATAACAATTTTGGTTCCCGTAAGAATGACCTTCTTAGCACAGTATGTCAATTTCCGTAATTTTGACTTTTTCGGTATTACATCATTAATAGGGAACATTATTGGAAAAGACTTATCAATAAATCTTATAAACACACCATTTACCTTTATTTTACCGTCACTTTTTGGCGTTGGTTATCAGTCGGGCTTGTTTATTATGATTTATATTCAGTTCCTTAAGGGCATTCCAAAAGAACTTGAAGAGGCTGCTTGGATAGACGGTGCAGGTCCTATCGGCACCTTTGTAAGAATTATTGTTCCGTCTTCAAGCGTTGCAATTTTGACCGTTACTATTCTTTCAATAATCTGGCACTGGAATGAATACTATCTTACAGCACTTTATTTCAATGAAAACCAACCTATGGCTGTTGTATTGTCCAGTATTATGGACTTAATTAAGCTTCGCGGCGGCGCCGCTGTCAATTCGCACACAGGTGTTGCTATGGCAAGCTGTATGTTATTTATTCTTCCTGTTCTTGTTTTCTATCTTATTTTACAGAAGAAATTCATTAAGAGTATCGACAGTGTTGGTATCGTTGGTTAATTAATCCGTAAGGATTTATTTTATAAAAATTTGAAAGGAATGTTTTTAAAATGAAATTTAACATGAAGAAAATCGTCGCACTTCTTATGGTTTTTGCAATGCTCAGTTGCTTTGCAGGATGTGAAAAAAAGGATACATTCACTTCTTATTATGAAGAAGTTCCGGGCGAATCAGAGGTTAATAGCAGTGGT
>JAZNOE010000033.1:0-53093 GCA_045580625.1 Acutalibacteraceae bacterium
GTTGCTTTAACTGTTTTGTTCATTTGGTTAGGTGCAATACCGCTGAACTTGAATGCATAGAGATTATTTGAAGGATTAAGTGCATAAGAATCTATTCTGGTGGTCTTGCCGTCAAGTTCAAATACTGCATAGAAATCAGTATAACCTAAATCAATTAATACGGGGTCGAAGTTAAAGTTGAATGCAAGGTTGCTCTTAAGCTCAAGAGCTGCATTTTTAAAGTTAGGAAGTCTGATTGCTGCGATTTCTTCTGTCTTAACGTCGCCACAAACAGTACAGGTGTAAACCTTTGAGCCTGCAACATCGGGCTTAGCGGGTGTTACAACAGCTTCGCCGTAGGTGTGTTCTACACATTCGGTTACGAAAAGGGTTGGATAACCCGCAGTTGTAAACCATACATCATCCCAAGTAAGTAAAGGCATATTTTCTTTAGCTGCTGCACCCTTCATTTGATTAATAGTTACAACATTTGCGCCGTAATCATCTGCAACGGTGCTGTAATTGTTTTCACCGCTGTAAGGACGGTAAGCGCTTAATTTACCGATACCGATACTGTTATTAAAGGTATTCGGTGTGCTCCATACATCTGCAACAAATGCCGCGGTATATTCTACACCTGTAAGGCTTGCATAAGAAGCGCAGTTATTAATCGTAATTGCACCCGAGCCATAGCTTGCAAATGCAGAAGCATTGCCGCCGATAACAGTTACGCTTTCAGCAACAAGGCACTTATCATAATTGGCAGGACCGCCGATATAGCCTGCAAATACTGAAACAGAGCCTTCTGCATGAGAGCTTACAAGATAGCTGTCCTCAACAATAATATTTTTTATTGTTGCGCCGCCCTTAACGCCTGCAAACAGACCAACGTAATATTTATTGCCGTTATAATAAAGTCCGCTTACAGTATGTCCGTCACCGTCTAATGTTCCTTGGAAATAGAAATCTGCAAATTCTGCACCTTTATTGTAAGCATACCACTCACGCGCGGTATCCTTCCAGTTTGCAGCCGAAACATCGTTAAGATAAATATCATTTGTTAATTTGAAATATTTACCAATGGTTTTGTCACCCATTTTGGTGAGGTAAGCAAGCTGTTCTGCGGTTTCAACCAAGTAAGGATCACCTGCCGTACCGCTACCCTTTGAGCAGGGCTCTAACGAGCCGTCCCATACAATATCATCATCAGGAACATTATTATCAATTGAGGTAATGTATGTTGAAACAATTTCAGCATAAGTAGCCTGTACCGAAAGTGATGGGTGACCCGCACCGCCATCAACAGATTTCGGTAATGCAAGTGAATAAATTCCGTTCGCCTTACCACCCATATCAGCAACAGCCTTCTGAATAACGCTTGTTGCATCATCACGCATCATACCGTAAATCCAAACAATTTTAGCGTTGGGGTTGTTTTTTCTGATAAGTGCTATCATTCCCTCAAATTCGGCTTCAACGTCAGCGGTTGTTTTGTCATAATCGGCATAAGTCCACATATCGTTGGTGCCAAGACCTAAAACAACAACGTCAGCCTTGCGGGCGAAATTATAGTTTTTATCTGTATCCGAATAATACCTTACCTTCGGGTAAACGGTCTGCATTGAAGGACCGTCTGCACCGTACCAGCCATATCCGTTACCTGCAGATATACCGCTTTTGGCTACAACTGACCAGTCAGCGTTAAGTAGCTGAGCAGTAAGATAAGGCCAGGTTTGTGTTGCATCCTGATAAAGCGCAAGGTTATCACCTGTTGCATTAGTCAAGATACCGCAGCCTGCAGTTATCGAGTCACCAACAAATTCAACGTATAAGTCCTTATTTGCGGGCGGTGCGATAAATTCACCGTTCAAATTAATTGCAGTAATACCGTATGAGCATTTATCAGCTTCGGTCTGGTTATAAATTGCAAAGGTGTGATTACCTGCGGGAAGATCCTTTGCAATAACAAATTTAGATTTTCCTGTAGACTGAATATGGAATGGGTAACCTGTTGAATTGCTTACCCAATTTTCAGATGTTGTGTCTGCAGGCATTCTCAAGTTTTTATACTGAACAACACCGTCAACCACAACTGTGAAATAAATACCGCCTGTCGTTCCTGTTGTGATGCGTTTTGTATTTAATGTTATAACAACGTCGCCCGAGCAATTGGCATTGAATTCTATACCCGAAGCCGACCATTCCATAAACAAAGTGCCGTTAGAAAGGTCGGTTCTGCCCTGCGTTTTATAAAGACCGTCAAGGTCTTCAATTGCGTGAGCATTCCCATTCATTTCACCCGAAATTGTCGGGAAGCCGTCGGTTACAGCCCAGATATCCCAGTCGATAAGCGGCATATTATCTTTAGCTGCAGTACCCTTCATCAAATCGGCGCTTGCAAGCTTATTAACTGCACCTGTTTTAACAACGTTTTCTGAACCGATATTGTAAGTGTTATAAGCCGAAATGCCGTGTGTAGCGTGACCGCTTAAAGGAAGATTTACCGAGGAATAACTAAAGGAAATTGAACGTACAGCAGATGCACCCCAGCAGTTACCGATAAATGCGCCCTTGCTGTTTGTTGTATTTGAAGTGAGCGATGCCATAACAGCACAGTCTTCAATATAAATATTAGGTGAGCCGTAAGCAATAAAGCCACCCATACCCTCTTGACCACCGGATGCGATTTCATTTTTAAGGGTTACGGTTTCGTCAACAATACATTTTTTAAAGGTTATTGTTCCCTGTCCAAAGCTTACCAAAGCCGCCGCTCTTTCAATAGAATTAACGTAAGCTTTGCTTATACGCAAATTGGTAATTGTTGTATTGTTTGCCTGAGGGAATAAAGCAAACATAGAGGTTCCCGCATAATATAAACCATAAATTGTATGGCCCGCACCGTCAAGATTACCGACAAATGCAGTATTGTTTATATCCGATCTATCAAACCAGCTGTTGGGTGAGTTGTTCAGCCAATCAGCATTTGACACGTCATTAAGATAAATATCAGCGGTCAATTTATAATATCCGCCGTTTACATCCCCATCCTTGACCATTTTAGCCAACTGTTCAGGGGTTTCAATTAAGTATGGTTCTTCTTCGGTACCTTTACCGCCTGCAAAGCTGTCTGCAACAGCCTTTGACCAAACTTCACCCTTAACACCGTTGGGATTACGTAAAACAGGATAACTGCTTTCGGTAGTTTGCCATACGCCCTTCCAGTTAAGATTTGGCATATTTGTCTGTGCTGTAGCACCCTTCATTAAGTCTGCGCTTGCAACCTTGGTAACTTTATAAGAAGTAATTACTTCTGTGCCTACGTTATAGCAATTAGTAGAACTGATAGAGTTGCTGTGGTGACCTGTCATAGGCGCATCAGTAGCAGAAAAGCTATTACTTATTGCACGTGAACCACCCCAACAATTACCAAAGAATGCGCCCTTATAAGAATCAGCTGTAATTGTTGCCATAACAGCCGAATCTTCAATAACCACAGTAGAATTACCACGGCCTACAAAACCGCCGATACCGTGGCTTGATGTTATTGAAAGCTTAACAGTTTCATCAACAATACATCTTCTGAATTTAACTGTAGTAGAAGAAACCGTAAATGCTGCTAATGCTGAAACGGCGTTACCTGTAGAAGAAATGTCAGCATTACTTACACGTAAATTGCTGATGCTTACATTTTCAACACGCGGGAATAATGCCGCATATTGTGAACCGCTGTAATAAAGACCGTGAATTGTATGACCGTCACCGTTAAGATTACCGTCAAAATAGCTCGCATTTACAGCAGTGTCATCATACCAGCTTCTGGGTGAATTTGAAGCCCAGTCAGCCTTTGATACGTCGTTAAGATAAATATCATCAACAAGCTTGTAATATTTACCTGCATTTTCAATGCCGTAGAAAAGCATATATGCTAACTGCGACGGCGTTTCAATGAGATAAGGATCATCAGAAGTGCCGCTACCGCCGGCAAAAGAAGTAGCAATGCTCCCATCCCAAGCCCTCAAAGCAATGGGAAATTCCCCTTCGCCGAACGTATCTTTGCTTATTGCACCGCAAGAACACGATTTAAAGTAAAGCGCATCAGTGCCGGGAACTAAAAATTCTTCGTTTTCAACATCTTCAAAATTATGTTTTTCGCAATTGCGGTTATATAATACGTTATTAATTGAACAAGCGGGGTTTTCGCAAGAATGCCAGTGATATTCTTCATTATAATCCCATTCACTGTTCCAGATATGACCTAAGCTGTCGCAATCCCAGAAGGTACCTGAAGTAATACTAGGGGTAACGCTGGGATCATCTGTCGGAGGCTCTAAACCGTAAAGCCATTCGGTTTCCATACCGTCAATTTCAACCTTACCGAATTCATCAATTGTAACAGATGAGAATACAGGATCAGCAAACCACCAGGTAAAGTGGCTCATCCAAAGCGAGTTAACCTTCTTATCATAAGAAGTAACAAAATTACCCTCTTCATCATATTCTTCGTAAAGATATGTAGCATCATTTGCATAATGATATGTAGACGAGCTTTGCGTACCATCATAATAACCGTTGCGAACAGTATTTGTATCAAGATAAAATACGCCGTCAACATAGCCCTGATTATTTCTATGCTCGTGACCATTGATTGACATCAAAACCGTACCGGCTTTAATTGCATTTACTCTAGCATAAATTTCTCTAATGGCGGTTGCATCATAACATGATGTTGAGAATATACCCGAAAAACCATGGTGACTAACAACAATACAGGGAATTCCCTTATTTGCAGCATCTGTAAGCACATCTTCAAGCCACTTAAGCTGTGTCGGTCCTAAGCTGTTGTTATAAATGTTGCCTGAAGGGTTGCCGTAAGAAGCAGGCTCGTTATGTTCCCAGACAGCATTTGTCTTATCGTAAGAATAGTTAGTGTCGGTACAAACTATTCTGAAGCCGTTGTTTTCAAAGTAATAATAACCAATATTACAGTCATAGCTGCCGTCTGCTGTGCCCCATACAACATTTTTGTCGTTTGTAAGCACTGCGGTAACATTTTCCATTGTGTTACCTTCGGTTTCAAGCTCGTGGTTACCGTAAATATTGTAAGCCGGCATAACCGTGCCGTCTGCTTTTTTATAATTTAAAAATACATTCAAAAGTTCGGGTGAGCCTGCAAAGTCGTTACAAAAGTCACCGCCGCTTAAAACAAAATCAACATTCTTGCTTTCTGCATCCTTGAAGATTTTTTCAAGGTCAGAAACTCTTTGAATGTACATTCCTTCCTTATAGTGGAAGTCAGAAAACAGTGAAAACGTAATCTTATTGGCATTTTCACCCTTAAATATATCAGAATTAGCAAATGCGTTGTTAAGCTTATTCTTCATATCATCACTACTTGCAGAATAAATATTATTTGCAATACTTGCAGGACAATAGCTTTGAACGTCGCTGTAAATATAACTGTTGCCTATAAGCACATACGGACGGAAGTTATAATACTTATCAAGATTTTCATCTGATAATGACTCAAATGTATGGTTAAAGTAAAGCTTTAAAGCATCATAACTGCTTGTGGTGAATATGTGATTACCCACACCCTGTGTATCAACCTTAAAATCGTCAGTTGCAGGTCTATCGGTTATAGTATATAAAAAACCGAATTTAATGGGGGCATTATTGCTGTAGGTATAATTGCCGTTAATATTGTTTTTATATACCTTATTGTTTTTATCAAAGCTTAAATTTACATTAAGGTCAACGTCATCATCAACACTGAGGTTTACGTTATTTAAAACAAGCTCGGTTTTAAGAATTTCGGTAACAGAGGCTTCGGTAATGTGGAAGGTGCCTCTGTAAATAAAGAAGCCTGCCCAGTCACTTGTGCTGTCGCTGTCACCCTGAGCAAATGAACCGATATAATTATCGTTCATATAAAGATAGTTTACGCCTGCAAGGCTTACAAACTTCATTTTAACAACTGTTCCTACAGGAGTTTTTATCGGAGTAGTAAAATTTTCTTTTGTAACAGTAGGTGAACCCTTACTGCGATAATGGCTTTCAGTATTATTAGCCGAAGAACTTACATAAACAACGGTATAGGTAGCACCTTTTGCAGAATTAATACCACCGTACATACCGTTAGCAATACCGAAAGAAGCACCGGAGGTTGTTCCGCTACCTACAACGATAGTAGCTTCATATACGTAATCTCTGGTATTGATTTCGGGCATTGACATCCAGGTATCTATACCTGTTGATGAAAAGGTAAGTGCCTTACCGTAAGAGCCAAACTCGGCAACTGCAGCTGTAGCAGTACCGCCACCATTGTAGCCAAAGCTTGCGCTGTTCATTTCCCAACCTGATGGAAGCGTGTCAAGTGCTTCGTTCTCAAAATCAGTATAATATATTCTGTCACCCAGAATATAATCTTTGCCGTTAGCTGAACCGGTCTGAATTTCAGCCGCGTTTGCAACAACCATAATTGCCGACATTAAAGATGACATAACAATTGCTAAAGCAAGTAAAAATGCAACAATTTTTTTCGAGAAATATTTTTTCATAATTTTCACCTTTCTATTTTATCAGAGGTAGTTCTTAAATTATTATTTGCCGATAACAAGCTTTGAAAGACCGTCGTTTTTCTGATAAAGGCGGACATATTCAATATCAAATTCAGCAGGAAGATTATCTTCATAATTATCGATAATATTTCCGTTGCTGGGTATATAGCCCGATGATGCGGTAAAGAGATGGTTATTAAAAAGCACGTTCATTGTAGTATCGAAACCGCTTATATCAGGCTGAAGTCCATAGGTCGCAAGTGCATATTCATTAATCTGCCATTCACACTGAAGCTCACCGTCAATATAAATTGCCATACGGTCAGGCTCCCATTCAAAGCCGTATGTATGATATTCGTTTGAAAGATCGGCCGCATTAGCAAAGGTGTGTTTTTCAGATAACTGAATTTTTGCGCCGGCAGTCTGATAGCTTTTACTCTGATCACCGTCAAACCGCTGCTGATGCAGGTTTGAAGCTAAAGTATCTACCGAACTGAAGACCTCAAATACGTCGAGCTCAACCTCAAAATTAGGATTGGTCTGCTTTTCGGTGGCATTATGACTTCTTAACCAGAAACCGGGCCAGCAGCCTTCTTTAAAGGGAAGCTTTGCCGAAATTTCAAGATAACCGTAACGATAGCTCATTCTTTCTTCGGTGCTGATAGTACCGGCTGTCAGATATTTGTGCTGGTCAAAGGATTTCTCAGACTCGGGATCATACCACGGATTAATAATCGCGCTGAGCTGTAATTTTCCGTCTTCTACGGTTTTTACATAAGAAGCATAGGTCTGGAAAAGCTCATCCGTATTGGCCATACGGGTCTGGTCTGCACGCCATTTTGTATCGTCAAGGGTGTCACCTTCAAACTCGTCATACCAGACAAGCTTATAGTCACCACCAATAGGTGCTGCCGCCAATTTGTCGGTTTGGTCGTCAATAACTGTTTTATCATCTTTAAAAAACAGCTTATCACCAACCATAACGGCCGCTAAAGTAAATACTAAAAGTGCAGAAGTTAATGCTAATATTTTTTTAGATTTCATTATTTAAAACATTCCCTTCAAAAATATTTTAATAGATAAATGCAATAAATTCTTTATGTAAAAAATGGAATATTAAATTATTTCTTTTGAAAGGAACAAAAGGTCATCCTTTTGCTCATTCGCGGAATAACGTGTATCACGTCTTGCCCATTGCCATTCCCAATAAAACCAGTCGGTTTTTTCTTCAAAGGGCTTACCGCAAAGCTCATTTTCGCGGTTATTAATCCAACGGTGCCAACGTGCCTTATAAAAATCACATATAAGTCCCGACCATTGACGGTTGGAATAATCGTGAAGGCCGCCCGTTTCACATTGGTTAAACGAACCCCATGTAGTTATAAGCGATTTCGCGTTAAGCATATAAAGCATTTTGGTGAAATCATCGGCATTTTCTGCTAAAGCCAGGGCACTGTCAACCCAACGGCCAAGCATATAATACTTGCTTTGTGCCGTTACCCTGTCCATAAGGTCGGCAATATTTAAAAACTGCTTAGAATATTTTTTGAATTCCGTTAAGTTTTTATTATTAAAGGCCGATGCCATTTTCAAATGAACGTCCTGCGCAGTGTTTGACAGCACCTGCTGTAAAGCAGTTACAACATCATAACGATAGCCCTTGCTTTCTTTAAATTTTTCATAATCCTTAAGAAAAAGCCGTACCGCTGTCTTAAGCTCTTCCTTGTCATAGCTTATCACCGCATTACCCCAGGAGGATGCGGGGCGTGATTCTAAGGTTGGGCGCGCATTTACAATGGATTCGGGTGCGCCCTGCCCAAGATTGTTAAGGCTCGCTTTGTAAACGGTATCAAGGAATATTGCCCATGCTTTTTGGGCATTTTCAGTCACACTGCCATAACGGCGGTGTATATATTCCCTTACCCATTCGGTCAAATCAATCTCATCCATAAAGGTCGCCGCATCATCCCGCCAGACCGATTCAAACAAAAAGTCATAAAGCACGGGATTATTAAAGCTGGCTTCGGGTGTGATACCAATACCCGCACAGCTGTTGCAGTTATTAAAGGCTTCGGGTATCCATTTTTGCAAATTATCAAGATGACCATGAAGACCCAAACGCCCGCCAAAATTATTAAGCATACAAAATACCCAGGGGGTATTATCAAATTCGGGCGAATAGCCGTGATTAGGATTATCAGAACGTCCCTTTTTATAATTGGGGTCCTTTTCGGCATATAAATCAAGTATCAACGCGTGTTGTTTACCGTTTGGAAGTGCTTCAAGACCCTTAAGAAGTTCAGACGTCGGGTTTGTCTGCCAGGACTGAATTATCCAGACAGCATCCTTATCGGTCTTAAGCATTGCTTTAAGCACTTCGGTTGAAATCTCGCGCGGTGACATATCTGATGTGTTACCGCCTTCGTGGAAGGGGTCGGTAGCATAATATATACTATAATCCCCGTAAACTTCACGCTGTGCCTTATAAAACTTTTCGGCAAATTCACGGAATATCGGCGAAGTTGTGCGAAGCATTGTGGGACGGTCAAACGAACACCAGGTGCCCTGCGGAATAATATCAATATCTTCAAAATGGTCGATAATATCATTCGGCACCATACCGCTGTAGCCCTGCAAAACGGGATACATACCCAAAGCTCGCATTTTTAAATGATTTTTTCTGGCAAGGTCGGTGCGGTCATAAAACCAGTTGTCGTGAACAGGACCGCCAAAGCCCGATAAATTTGCCATATAAGCCCACGCATAATAAGCAGGACCTGCAATAAATTTAAGAATTTCTTCGTGGGTGTAACCAATATCGGTTAAAAACCTGCGCCAAACCTCTTCCTGTGCGGTGGCATCAAGAACAACGTTAACACCGTTAAGCGCCAGCCAGTCAAGCTCATCCTGCCACTGCTCTTCACCCCAGAAGGCCATTGAATAAGAAAGTGTGCAGTAATTGTAAGAATATCTTACTTTGGCTTTGGTTTCCCTAAATATCTCATTATCGACTAAAATAATGTTTTTGGGCATATTTGTCTGGTCACCGACCTGACAAATATTAACCTTGCAATAATATTTAAGGTAATGGTTTACACCAACCGAAAGTGATACACCGTTATTGGCGGTCACCAGAATTTTACCGTTTTTATTTGAAAGACTGAAATAATCAAGTCGGTTACCCTTTGGATTTTCTTTTATTTCAAAATCAAACCAGTTTTTATATTGGGCGCCGATTCTTCTTTCAATAATGCCGTAAACCGCATTAAAGGTGTCCTTTTCGGTAATTTCGGTGTTATAACAGGTGTCTTCAAATTTTGGTATATTAATTTCGGGGCGTGTTTTAATTTCACCGCCCGACTTTTTACCCTTAAATTTAACCCTGTCAAAAAGTGCTTCAACAGAAGAAGAGTTATATTCAACAAACACCCTTACTATACGGGCTTCCCTGCCCTGTGCCGCATAAACATCACCTGTATTAAAATCGCAAGACCTTTCATCACGTTTTTTTGCCAAAAACTGAAAATCGCGACCGTCAAGGCTTGTATAAACCGAATAATGGCTAAAGCCTTCTTCGGTTGTGAAGACCGATATTTCATCAAGGAAATAATTTTCACCTAAATCGGTATCAAAGCAAGCGGGATAATAATTTGTAACCTCTTCATTTAATACCTGAAAAATTGAAATATCAGAAAATTCAATGTGCTTATCCGATGCGGTAACGTAAATATGCGAAGAAGAAACGGGTATATCCATTTCAATTTCAATTTTTTGATGGTCACCGATAACCGCTTCACCAAAAGGAATTAAATCGGTGGTGATACCGTTTTGACCGTATTTAACAATAACCTTTTCACCTTTAAAAACTGAAAAGTCATCATTAAGCATAATCTCCACCCGTTTAATAAAACGGTTAGTGCCAAAGTCAAAAGTAATCATTTCGCCTTTTGTGACACCCAGAAAGGAACCAACCTTATCTATCATAGACTTTTCCAACCTTAATTTAAGCTTAACTACTTATAAAGCATTTCGGCATCCTCGCCGGGACCAACGTTATATTTTCTACAAACATTTGCATTTACTGAAAATACGTCAATGCAGGTTTCACGTTCGGTGCCTTCGGTGCGTTCCTTCATTTGTACCCAAGGAAGCTCCTTATTATCGGCGGCGCCGCCCCAACCGCCCCAAGCGTTTTCACAGCCTGTTGCAACCTGCCAAAGATTAATATCTTCACTGTAATGCACAAGCTCGGCATGCTGGTGACCGAAGTTATACATTAATATCTTGCCGTTTTTTACGTTAGTGAAGTCAGCGCTGACGCTTATCGGCTGACCGTTCATATCATTATAATCAAATGCTATTTTTTCACGCGACTGAAAAGCCTTGAAAACCTTGCGCAGATTTTCGCCGTTTTTACAGTTATAGCTTGTATCATTCTCAATACCCATGTGGGCTAGCATAATATAATTCCATCCGTCAGGGGCAGTGAAAACCTGATTACAAAGCCAGTCTAACTGTTCGTTTGTGTACCAAAAACGCGGCAAACGGTTTACCATTTCGGTAACAACACCGTTTTCGTCAAAGGGCTTTCTCATATCCATTGTGTCAAGTACGACAACACGTGTCTTTTTATTATCAAGGTCAAGATAAAAATATTTTGAATACTCATAATTTTTATCATGTACAAGCTTGTCACCAAACGGGTATTCACGTATAAGCTGTTTCCAGTCCCAGTCACTTATAATCCATTCTTTTCGAAGTTCGGGAATATCTGGGTTCAATATCTGAAAGCCGTTATCATCATGATTACCAAATGTCATTATAACAGGCTTTTTGCACTTTTTAAGGGGTGATAACGCGCGGTGAAGCGTTTCTAAAACTGATGCCTTACCGCGAATACTGTATGCGTTAAGAACATCTCCGCCAAGTCCAAAAAAGTCAATATTATCATTATTGTTGATAAATTCAACGGCAGCTTCCATATGATTAACAAACATATTAAGGCGGTATTCCACCTTTTCTTCCGCTTCAAAAACACGGGGTTCACCGTTTTCATCTTTTCGTAAATATTCATCAATATGCGGGTCTGCAACGAAAACGTAATTAACAGAATCATTACCCTTTTCATTGATTTCTTTATTTATAATTTCAAATTTTTCTTTAATTGTATAAGCCATTATTACACGCTCCTAAAAAGCAATTTTTATGCTTATAATTATTCTTCTTTTAATATCCAACCAATATTGCAGTCAATAATGCAATTGGTATTATTTTCTTCGATAAGATTGTTAATAATAGCACCATTATGCATGGTGTTATCCTTAACAATTGTGTTTTGACAGTTTTTAATGATAAGACCGTAATCGGGACTTACGGGCATTGTGCCGCCGTCACCTGCGCCAACCTTCATTGTGTTACCCACAAAGGTACATCCGGTGCAGCCGTCCATAATTACGTGCGAGCCCCTGAAGGGGTCTTCGTGAGGCTTATCAATATAACAACCGCCGCGACGGAAAATGTTGCCGGTAATAGTTGCAAGATTAACACCCACACCATCCTTGCCGAACTCTAAAGACGGACCGAATGTACGATCAAAAAAGTTGCCTGTAATGTTCAAGCTGTCCGCTCTGGGAATAATGAAGCCACCGGTCTTGTTCCATTCAACACGGTTACCTGTCGCGGTAATTGCGGCAACGTAACCCATAACGTTAATTCCGCCGTTATCATTATTAGCAAACCAGTTGTCGGTAAGGAATGCGTCCCAACCGCTGAAGTTAAGACCTGCACCGCCGTTGGTAATCATAAGACTGCGTCTTACAGAAAAGCACCAAACGTGTTCAAAGTGCAAAGCATCGCCCGAGAAATAAGAAATTTTACAATCATCAATATTAAGTGTGTCTTCCTGACCGCCGCCATTTGCAACCGGCCACTGAAGTCTGATACCATGAACATTTTTACCAAGCTTTTGACCGTTAAATGACATACCGCTGATTTTACAACCAAAAGCACCGCTTATATCAATAAGACATTCGGCATTTTCATCGGTAAGAATAAATGCAGAAGCACCGTCGTTGCGGTATGTCCAGGCAGAACAGCCTTCAATTGAAACGGCTTCGCCGCGAAGCTTTAGGTTGCCGCGCACTGCATATCTTCCGGGAGGTACAACAATTTTACCGCAGCAATCCTTTGCAGCGTCAAATGCTTTTTGAATGGCATCAGTAGAATCGGTAACACCGTCACCTACTGCGCCAAATTCTGTAATATCAAATACGTTTATCATAATAATCCTCCAATGTTCACTTATAACTCATTAAAGCAGGCAAACTTAAGGTGAATTTTTAAAAAATCACCTTAAGTCTATAGCCTAAAAAATCAATTAACCTGTAATACCTACACGGTCAATACTTTCAATAAATCTACGCTGTAAAATCATATAAATGATAAGCATAGGTGTTACGAAAAGCACACAGCCTGCCATCTGGAAAGCCAGGGTTTCGGGGGTTTCGGGGTTAAGATAATAACCCATTGTTGTAAGGTTTGTCGGCAAGAGATTAAGCTGCATTGCCAAGGGATAATCTTCATTAAGATACATTGAACAAAGCAGATAATCGTTCCAATGCCAGATAAGTGAAAAGACCAGAACGGTCGTAATAGCAACGCCCGAAGACGGAACTGCTATTTTAAGGAAGGTCTTTATAGGACCTGCGCCGTCTATCCAGGCGGCTTCTTCAAGCTCACGCGGGAAGCTTGCAAAAAACTGCATATAGATAAAGATCATAATACCTGAACGAAGACCCATTGAGAAGAGTGACGGCAGATAGAATGCCGCTTCAGTGCCCAAAATGTTGGGGC
This sequence comes from Acutalibacteraceae bacterium, assembly GCA_045580625.1. Taxonomy (GTDB): domain Bacteria; phylum Bacillota; class Clostridia; order Oscillospirales; family Acutalibacteraceae; genus UBA737. The sequence continues at coordinate 13,389 of JAZNOE010000033.1, forward strand.
GAAGATCTATACCTGTAAGACTATCAAGCAGTCCTAAAATTCCAAAAAGATCCATTTGTGAATAATTGGCCATTCGGGGAATAAGCACCATCATATCAGGTACTAAAATTGTAAGGAACAACACGCCGATAAGCGCGCCCTTAAACTTAAATTTAAAGCGTGCAAAGCCGTAAGCGGTTACACAGCAAGCGCAAACCTCGATAAGTGCGCTTATAAGCTCGTATCTGATGGTTGACCACATTGCCTTGCCGTAATCCATAAGCTCGGCCGCTACCTTATAGTTCAACACAGGGCTTATTGATTCGGGAATCCAGACTCTGGTAGAGTTGAAAAAGCCGGTACGGCTTACAAGTGACGTAACAATCATATAAATAAGCGGATAGATAATTACAAAGCCGATAGATACAAGCAATATCATACGGAATGCAAACATACAAACGTTGGGAGCAGCCTTTTTAGCCGCGTTTACAGTGTTCTTATTAAGTAAAGAACCTGAAATTGATTTAATATCTTTCATTTTCAGCTTCCTCCTTTAAGACCATCTGTCCTGCAAAAGCTTTTTATAAAGCCCTACAATAATGCCCATAATACCGCCAACACACAAGAAGTAGAACCACATCATTGCAGAGGTTTCGTCATAAACAGCGGCACGCATAAGGCTGTATACCTGTGATACAACCGCATTGCTGTTGCTTACGAAAAGCTCAACCATTGTATAAACTACAACCAAAAGAGTAACGTTTGAAAGCATTGGGAAGGTTATAAACCAGAATTCTTCCCATTTGGTAGCGCCTTCAACCTTACTTGCCTCGTAAAGTGTGGATGGTATTGACTGAAGACCCGCCAGGAACAATATTGTCTGAACACCGCTGTTCCAGATAAGGTCAAAAATGTTACTGATTATCTTCTGCACAAAGGTTGCAACCTCGGCAGGCAGGTCAAGTATTGCAATAATATCCTGCACGCTGAACATTCCGCCCGACACCGATTCGTTAACTGATGAAGCGGTCATATCACTGCCCGACATACCCGAGATCAGATCAATTACAACACCTGTTGCAATGATAACCGGCATAAAGTAAAGGGCGCGGAAGAAAAGTCTGCCACGGAATTTCTGATTAAGCAAAATTGCCAGAATCATACTTAAAATTACAATTATCGGAAGCGAATAAATGAAGTTCGTAACCGATCTTCCAAGCCAGGTAAGATAACGGGTATGTTCGCCGATGATGTATTTGTAATTTTTAAGACCAACCCAAACAGTATTAACACCTTCGGCGGTTATTGTCATTTGCGAGAATGAATAAATTATTGACTGAATTACCGGAATTGCGAAGAAAAGCACAACACCGATAAGCCAGGTCGAGATAAACAACCAGCCGTAACGGCTTTTAATTTGTTCAATACCGCCTGTTCTCTTTTTCAATTTCATGCCTTCGCCTCCCCTATCAAGAAGCTTTTCGCTTTTACAACTCCTGAACCCGAGTCTAAATCTGTATCAAGGTAATTTACATATACCTTGACGCCGTTTTCAAAAACAGTTTCGCGTAAACCGTTTTCAAGGATATTATGAGAAACGATAACACTGTTTCCGATTTTTTCATAATATTCGGCAACCTTTTTATAATTTTTTGCAATTTCTTCCTTAAGGTCACCGTACAAGCTGTTATAAAAAACAGTTGAAGTGTCATCAAGAAGCTTTGTTGAATAATTATTTGTAAGGGTGTAAGCAAGACCTGCGCCGCTTTCAACCGAACGTAAAAGCTGCATATCAGCCTCTGCGGTAAGGTTTAAGCTGTCACCCGAAATTGCGGTGCGACCGCGCATAACCATTGCATAAAAAGGAATATCTTCATCAAAAACATAAGCCTTTGAAGAAAATGTAGGAACATTCATTACAGCATCTGATGCTGCGGCGGCATAAGCATTTGCATCATTTGAAAGGGTTTTAAGCTTTTTCTGTTTTGAAAGAGTATAAATTTCAGATACCTGCTTTGCCATTGCGGCCTTTGAATAAAATTCGGTGCTTTCCTTATTGCTGTAATCAGAATAAGCAATGGAAGAAAGTGTTGAAAGACCGACACCCGAAATATTCCATTTTTCAGCCGCTTTAAACGCGTCGTTTGCGGCATCCTTAAGTCGGTCGCGTGCGAGAAGTGAATATGCATCATCGGTTTCACGACCCAAAACCGCAATATCAAAATTATAAAGCTTTGCTATTTTTTTGTTTGCTCTTACAGCGGCATCAAAATAAGTGTTATAGCCGTTGCCGCCGTCATTAAAGCCAACAATGTCAAAATCAAAGAACAAATTGATATTTTTATCATTACAGTTTTTATTAAATGCAGAAAGTGACTTTTTGTTACCAAGCTTTGAATCAATTTTAAAACCGCCGCCAAGCTTGTTGCTGTCAATACCGTTAAGACCAAAGCCCGAAAGGTTAAGGTTTGTTACCCTAATTCCTTTTTTGGTCATATCTTCAATAATTGACTGTGCTTCATCAAGGGTGGTTGTTTTTAAAAGTGTTTTGTAAGGAATACCCAAAAATGACTTCTGAATCATAGCGCCGCCCACCATTGTAATATCAAGTGTGGCGGGTGTAACCTTTTCTGCCTTGCCGACAGTATTATTAAGATATTCGCGATAAATTTCAGCCATTGCATTATAATTGGCTTTTTCATCAACTAAAGGATAATAACAAACGGTCAAGGGTGCGCTTACAAAATCATTTGAATAAACGTTACCCTTATAAAATCTGTTATTGTAAAGTTCTTTAATATTTTCGGTATATCCGCGAAGCTGATATGTAACGTAAACCGAAGAATAACCGATTGAGGTTGCGCCGACCTTCATATCAATAAGTGAAGATTCGGCCCCCTGTTCGATAATACCCAAAACTGCCTGTGTGCCGAATTTTGCGCCGAACACGGGAAGTCTTATATCCTTACCGGTTGCGGTCTGATCCCAAACCTCTTTAGAAGCATCTTTGCCGTATACTTCAGCAGAATAGCTGTCCCCCTGCTGTGAAATTTCTTTAGCATACACAAGTGCGCCCGAGCCCGACGGATAAAGCAGATAACCGTCATCGGTATTCTTAACGGAACAGAACATAGGCGCCAAAGATGCAGTAAGCAGCATATTGCTGTTTTCCTGAATTCCGGCAGGGTCAATTGTAAGTGCCACACCCTGTTCTCTTAAGGTATAGGTAACGGGCACCATAATTTCGGCATCATCAAAGTAATAGCTTACCTTTACACCGTCTTCTATCATTTCATACACCGTTCTGCCTTCAGAAACAGCGGCAGTATATGAAATCATATCGTTTGTGTTGTTTGTTTTAGTATCAAGATATTTGATAAGCAAAACAGATTCAAGCTGCGGGTGGCGCTTTATTGGCATACCAAGCTCATCATACTGAATACCGCCTTCATCAAGCGGGTTTGTGCCGTATATCTTACCTGTTTTCTTGTCAGTAAGCACAACGCCCATTGTAAGCTCGTTAAGCTCAAGCTTAAAGTTATCGTTTTCAGCGATAAACTTTTCATCAATAATCGATGCATCAATCTTTTTGTCGAAGGAATTCTTTTTGGTTGTATTTTTATCAGCTGCGCAGCCTGCAAACATTACTGCAGTAATTGCCAGCGCGCATATAAGCGATAAGCATTTTTGCAATTTCAAAACAATTCCTCCTTTTAAGATATTATTTCCAAAAATACGGTAACTAAGAAGCCGCCCATTTGCTGAATAAGCATTCCTACAAGAATCATAAGGAATATAAGCACTGCCATCCAGGCAACCGATAAAACGCTTGTGCCGATAAGACGTGGCATTTCAAAGTCGTGTATTTTTATAAGACCGATTATAAGAATCAATGCAGTAAGACCCATTGCAAGCGCATCAAAGCCTGTTAAGAACATTGCTTCGGTCGGTAATAAAACGTTTGTAAGTAAAATGCGGATAAAGCGCTCGATTATTATGGGTAAAAGGCTATAGCTAGTGACAATACAGATTTCACGCATTGTACCCTTACCCTGCATAAGTGTGCATATCATCCAGTTACTGATGATGAATAGTACCACTATGCCTGCGCTTCTTACAAGCACCCAAATTGAGTTAAAGGTTGCGGGGTCATACTGAGTAAACATAAAGCCACCGCAAAGCACCTGCATAACTGCAGTTACGTAGAAAAGTCCAACAAGCACGGCAGAAATTATAAGCGAGCCTTGTTTCTTTTCTTTTATTTCTTCGAAGGTTAAAAATGGATGAATAAGCGTGTTAAGCATAAGCTTAATCTGCTTGTTTTTAATTATCTGCTTATTCTTTTTGAATATTGTAAGGTAAATTACCACTGCGGCAACTGCTAAAAGCACAACCGCTAAGAAGATAAGCCAGAAATATTCTTCCAACATACCTTTTCTGTAAAATTCAAATGCCAAAGCATAGGTTTCACGGTCATAGCCTTCCTTTGCAAGCTCCATAGCCTCTTTATAGTTGCCGTTTGTAAGCTCTGCACGGGCAAGCGCGCTGTAGGCGGGTTGGAAATTGCGGTCAAGTGACATAACTTCCTTCCAGCCTTCTTGGGCTTCAAGATATTTACCGTCAAGAGTGATATCAATAAGACCCATAACCTTTGTGCCGAATTCGGTTGGTGTGAAAATGGTAACTGTATTCTTAAGCTTATCGCTTACCAGAACATCTGTACCGTGAAGTGCAATTGCAGTAGCGGCAACAAAGGTGCCGTCCTGTGTGCCCTGTCCCATACCGCCGCCGAAAGCATTAAGCATTCTGGAAGACCTGTCATAAAGGAACACACGGCCGAATTGCGATTCAACACAGAAAACAAATCCGTTATCTGTAACTTCAAGACCAACAATGTCCTGTTCAATCTCGGTACCGTTATTGAATGTAGTGTTGAATTTATCATCAACAAAGTTAACGTCTTCAGAATTAAAAATGTTATTACCTGTACCGGGGTTAAGCTTTTTAATCTGACCGACGCGGTCAAAGGTGTCGGTCTTACCTGTTGCAGTATAAATAAAGTCGTTACTGTCAATTACAAGGTCAACAAACGAGAACGGAAGCTTTCTTGCACTTGCGCTTTTCTTTGCATTGTTCGGGAAAACACGTTCCAAAATGCTTTGAAGTGCAGTTGCAATACCTGTAGTTACGTTGTTTGCGCCATAAAAGCCGGTAAAGCTTTTATCCGGTGCATATAAAAGCGCACCGTAATATGAACCGTCACTTAATACGTATAAATATCCGTGAGAGTCCATAACAGCCTTTAAAGGCTTGTAAACAAAGTCAGACGGAATAAGTGAAGACTTGGGTACACCGTAAAAATCGATAAGCTTGCCGTCGGTATCAACACGAAGCACGCGCTGATTTTCGGTGTCGGAAATAAAGATGCTGCCGTCAGTATGAACGTAAAGGCTCATCGCACCCGAATAATTATAGACTTCACCCTTATCATCAACAATTTCGCCAATTTCTTTTATAAAATTATAATCGTTGTCAAGCATTACAATGCGGGACTGACTGTCAAGAATAAACACGTTCTTGTCATCAGAATACACATCGTTAACGGTTGTGAAAGGCTTAATTCCCAAAGAAAGTGCATCAATTACCTTTTCGGTTTTATACATCGGGCGGCTGTAAACCGATTTACGTTCAGTGCCGATGTCTTCCCAATAGGTATAGCTTTCAAAAGGAACCTGAGTTGCGGCAGAAATACCGAATGTAGCCGAAGCAAGACAGGCGATCAATAAAAATACAGCTATAAAACGAACTGTTTTCTTTAACACTTTACTCGCTCCTTTACATATCCTTAATACCCGCGCTGCTCATTGCCTCAACAACGTTGCTTTGCGAAATTAAATAAACAATTATCGGCGGTATCATCATAATGGTTGTTATCGCCATTGCGCTACCCGCACGGGCGGTACCGCCTGCCGTGATTTGTGTTACAATTTGCGGAAGAGTTTTAAGCTCTTCATTAAATATTGTGCCGTTAGGAATTGCGCCCCAGATTGTCGGGAATGCAAAAAGCACAACGGTAAGCCAAGCCGGCTTGATAATGGGCATTATTATCTGCCAGAAAATTCTGGGATAACCTGCACCGTCGATTTTAGCGGCTTCCATAAGCGCATCGGGAACATAACCCTCGATATACTGCTTAATAAGGAAAACACCCAAGGTACCTGCAAGCTGCGGCAGGATATATACCCAATATGTATCAACAATTTTCAGCTTTGAGAAAATGAAATATTGCGGAACAGACAAGGTATAAGCGTTAAACATAAGTGCAAACTGAACGAGCATAAAGAAAATCGCACGACCCTTATATTTACCCTTTGAAAGTGAAAATGCAGCCATTGCCGAAAAGAGAATATTTAAAACAGATGTCACGATAGTGATAAAAAAACTGTTAAAAATATACCTTGCAAGCGGCACCGAAAGGCTTGAAAGCAAGGTCGGAAGTGCCACGTAGTTAACCGTTGTAGGTCTGCGCACAAAGAATGTCGGCGGAAAAATAAGCAATTCATCAATAGGCTTAAATGAAGTTACCACCGCATAAACCAGAGGCAGCATACTGAAAACACCAGCCGCCACGATTAAAAGCATAATCATAAAATTGCCGAACTTTGAACGGGTAAATCTGTTTACGTCAGCCTTTTTAGGGTTGGCAAGACGGTATTTGTAATATAATTTCTTTAACATTCTGCCGCCCCCTTACTTGCTTACGATATTAAGCACCTTGCCGATAATAAATCGGGTGGTGGCCATCATAAGAAACAGCACCACGGCTATTGCCGAAGCATAACCCAATTCATATCTGACAGTTGCCATATCTGACATGTGTGTAACAATTGTATCTACCGTATGCTGAACGCTGGGGTAACCCGCAAGCTCAACTGCAACGGCGCTGATAGAAAAGCTGCTTTGAATTTGCATAACTGCACTGAACAAAAGCATATGTGACATTGAAGGCAGGGTGATATAGCGTAATTCCTGCCAACGGTTTCTGATACCGTCAATTGCACCTGCTTCGTACAAATCGCGGTTAACGTTTTGAAGACCTGAAATGTTAGAAAGGAAGGACACGCCCATACTTTGCCAAAGCTGAACAAGAATTACTATCGGGAAAAGGTATTCGGGGCTCTTAAGCCATACTATAGGCTCGGTCGTGATACCGATTGATAACAACAAGCTATTTATGTAACCATAGCTGTCACCGCTGAAGGCGATTTTCCAGATGAAATATGCGTTACCCACAAGGGTAGGTGCATAAAACATAAAGGAAAGTATGGTGCGCACACCTGTTGAAAATTCATTTACAAGCCAAGCAAGCAAAAATGCAAGCAAGAAGCCCGCAGGACCAACCACGATAGCCAAAGCAATAGTGTTTTTCAAAACTATTGTAAAAACCTCGTCCTGAATAAACATTCTCATATAATTATCAATACCGATAAAATGCGGTGCTGATATCATATCAAAAGAAGTAAAGCTGAATACTATTGAAGATAATATCGGCAAAACTGTGAAAACCAGGAAGAACAAAAAGAACGGCACTGCCAAAAGCATCATTGGAAGCTGTTCCTTAAAGCCATGGTCTTTTTTGATTTTATTTGCTTTAACGTTATTCATTTGCTTTACCTCCTTTAGCTATATTCTTTTATCTTACGCTGAATTTCAGCGTCGGCAACCTTGCTCCATTTAGAAAGAGCGTCCTTTGCATTTGTGCCATCGTTAATTACCGACCAGAAGGCCTGGTCCAAAGCACGGCTGAAGTAATAACTGCCGGGAACCTCGGGTACTTCATTAACGCGTGACCATTGCTCGTTAATTACGGCAAGGTCCTGCTTATCCCAGGCAAGACCGTTAAGCGCTTCAACGTTTGCTGTCTGCTGACGTCCAAGCATACCGATTAAGGATTCAACGTTATTGGAGTAACGAATCTGTGTGTCGGCAGAGGTCCACCACTTAAGGAATTTCCATGCATTTTCGCGGTTGGGTGACTTTCTGATAATTGAGCAGCCTGTACCTGCGCCCGCAACGGAATTGCTTCCGCCTTCAATACCGGGCACACAAGCTACTGCCCAACGACCCTTAATTTCGGGTGCGGCACTGTAAAGTGTAATGTATGTAGAATAAGGCGCGATACCCAAAGGCATTACACCAACACGGAATCGGTTGTAGAAATCGGCTTCCTTTTGGAAGTCATATTCGGTGTAAAGGTCTGTCCAGAAATCGAACACCGCGTTAGCTTCAACGCTGTCTAATGCAGTGCCGTTAAGCTTATCATTGTAAAGTGACAAGTTATTTTGTGACATAAGTGTCGGGAAAAGGTTAAGTGCACCGATACCCGCGCTTACTGTGGTTGCGGCAGTAATTTGTGTGTAAGGAATGTAAACGTTCATATTATTACGCTGAATAATTGCCGCAGTATAAAGGAATTCGTCCCAGGTTTCGGGAACGGTTAAACCAAGATTTTCAAAAATATCGGTACGGTAGAACATCATCTGGAAGTTCTGTGTATCGGGAAGCGCATAAAGCTTGCCATTATATGTATAAGGTGTTTCAGCGCCATCCTGGAAGCGTGTCAAAACCTCGTCAATGTCAGGCATTTCGTTAAGGTCAACAAGCGCACCGCGTATGCCAAGGTTTACAGGCTCGGTACGGGTAAGATGCAACGACATATCAGGGAAGTTGCCTGCCAGAAGACCATTAACAAGAGATGCATTTGTAATGCGCACGTTAACGGGTATACCGTATTCTTCAGTGAAGGAGTCACGAATAAGTGTATCAAGCGCGGTGGCCTGGTCACGACCCCAGTTAACCCAAAGGGTAAGCGGTTTAACGTTGGTTTCATTTAATTTGGATTCAATGATATAATCATCAACAAATGAAACAAAAAGCTTTTTAACCGTAAACCACGCCGACTGGAAGAAGTTGGGATTTTTGTTTACGTATTCGCCGCCTGCGGGAGCAAGCTGAATGGTGTCAACGTAAAGTGGCATATTCTTAATATCGTTAAGCCAGGAGCTCAATGAGGAATAGTTGGTGTAATAGTCAGTAACGTACTGATGCGCAAGATAAGGATTTTTAACCATTACCTTAAGTATACGCGACATATTGTTCATTGCCGCAATATACTGACTGCTTCGTTTGCCTGTAAAACCCTTAAGGTCATTTGCAAGACCGTCTAACTTTTTATGACAATATTCAAATTTTTCATTAAGGTCGGGAATTTGCTTAAAGAGTTCATAGTCAAGGTTTATATCGGGAGTAGCACCGGTAATCTTAACTATTTCAATGTACTTATTACCCAGTATATCCACAATTTCGGAAAGACGGTAATAATAGTCTGCCATTTCACCCATTGTAACTTCCATAGAAATTGTGTGATTGCCTTCGGTAAGGTAGAAGTAAAAAGGCTCTTCCCCGTTGCCAAATTCCAAGAAATCCCAGCTTGCGCAATAAGGGAAACGAACGCCCTTTGCTTCTTCAAACGGGGTTTTGCCGTCAATTTTAAGCCAACGCCAGCTTTCGGCATTTATAACGTCGCTTTGACGGTAACGAAGGCCGAGTGAATAATAACCGGTCTTTTCAACCTCGAAATTCCATTCAAGGGTCTGCCCTGCTTCCTGCCAGGATGTACCGCCGATATAATTAAGCTTTGTATACATTACGTCAAGCGGTGACATACCCGCATCTGAATTGTCAGCCTTAGGTATAAGCTTTGAAGATGTTTTAATTGCGGCCTTTTCGCCTTCAATTACAATTGTTTCAGCCTTTAAGGTCTTTTCCTTGTCATAACCCTTTGAAAGCTCGGCATAAGTCTGAAGCTTTTCGGGGGATGACAGCACAACCTCTGCAACGGCTACCGCCTGCTGCGGGCCTTCAAGTGTCAAGGTATGTGTGCCCGCTGTAAGATAAAGCGCATAAGGGTCAACCGTAACACCTGTAATACTTTTGGCAAAATTTTCAGCATAGCCCTCAATTTCCTTCTGTTCGGGTGAAAGCTGATTACCAAGATTATCGGTCTTTACCTTATCTTCAGCATTTTTCCAAAAACGCGGGAAGCCAAGCGCCTTTGCTTCATCAAAAGGTGCTTTGCCATCAAGCAAAAGCGAGAAGGTATAATCAACGCCTGTTTCAACAGATGAATACACAAGCTTAAGATTATAATAAGCATCCTTTTGTACCTCGAAGGTCCATTCGGCTTTGCCCTTACCCTCTTTCCAGACAAGTGCATTTTTACCGTTTGCTTCTTTCACAGTAATATCATCTGAAATTACCGCATCAGCAGGATTTAACTTAAGGCTTTGCTCTGCGGGGGTAAAGCCCTTAAAGCCTGATACGTATGCATTATAATCTGAGCCCGTGGTTACGGTCTCGGTCTGCACAATATCGGTTGCGCCTTCTAAGGTTTCCGCCGCGGCAGGTATGCTGCTCAACAACACACTTGAGCTTGCAACCAAGGCCACAGTGAGACCCAGCGATATTGATTTTTTAAAAAATCGCATATCCATTAAAACACTACTCCTTTTATTTGCCGAACAAGGCATTTTGTATTATCGGTCATTTTTTTCTGTTTTATCGTTCTATTTGAGAAATTAATGTGCAATTTAAACACAATTTGCACAAATTTTCATCTACAAAATCATTATAACATATACACTTGTCACTAACAATGTAAAAAAAAATATTAAAAATGTAAAAAATTATTATAAAATTAATATACTGCCCTGCACAGACCTGAAAAATAATAAAAGTCTCTCTTTTTGAGAGACTTTTATTATTATTTTCATTGAATTTTTACTTTTTTATAAATGTAGCTGCAATGCCGACAATTCCTATGCACATCCACCAAAGAAATAACCCATTCCAACCAACACCTGTCATAATCTCTGCAAAAAGCAGATTTGCGCCTGCGGCGGCAATATAACCCGAACAGTCAAGCACACCGTTTATGCTGGAAACCCTGCCGGTTTTCCCAAGACTTGGTATATGAATGCTCCAAAGCAGGGATGAAACACAGCTCATTGCAAGCAAAGCAACCGTTAAAACCGCAATATTCACCCATCTGTTAAAAGGAATAATAAGCATCGCAAAGCCAATACCCGCAACAATGAAAGCAATTCGCATCAGCAGAATATCCTTACCCTTTGACAGCTTGAAAAGGAAAAGTGCAATAAAGGGCATAAATGAACGGCAGACTGAAGTCGCAGAATAAATAAAATTCGCACTATCCTTATCAAATCCCAAACCCTCGGTAAAATATGTAGGTATCCAGAAGGATATTGCCGCGGCTGAAATTTCAATTAAACAAGCGATGATAAGATAAAATGCAAAGCGTTCTATTTTAAAAACTTCTAAAACCGAACCGGCGCCTTTCTTTTCGCTATGCTTATAAATAATTTGCTTTTTATTTTCTAAAACAGTTAAAAACACATAAACGATGACCGAAGCGGAAATTGCGGCAGCCCCCGATATAATAAAAGCATTTTTCCAATTAAAAAGCATTGCCATTAAACTTGCCAGAAGCGGACCCGCAAATGATGAAAATGAAAAGAAAACTCCAATTATTCTTGCATGGTCTGCGGCAGTATTTTCCGAAATTATTTTCATAAACGGACCGCGAAGCATTGACAGTGCAAAGCCGAGTACCGCAAAGCAGATAACCCTTAATATATTATTCGGCACAAATGCAAAAGCAATACAACTGACACCAGCCAGAGCAATCCCCGCCGTCGAAAGCTTTTTGGGCGAAAATGCATCACCTAAAAAACCGTTTATCAGTTGTCCTGCCGCATAGAAAAACATATATACAGAAGAAAGCGATGCAATAAATTCAACTGTAAATAACCCCGTTTTCAAAAGCGCAGGGGTAAAAATGCTTAAAAGCATTCGCAACACGTAATTTATCACGTAGGAAGAAATTAAAAGCGTTCCGATAGAGAACGCTTTTTTATTATCATTTATTTTTACAGTGCTGTCCATAAATTAAACAAGTCCTTTTTTCTTAAGCTCATCGAGCCAACATATAACGTAAGAAGCAAAGCCGTGGTCACAGCTTGCAGTAGCACCTGTATGCTCCCACAAAGTGCCTGTAGCCTTGGCCATATAATAAAAATAATCAGTTATATTTTCAAGTGCTTTTTCATATTCACCGTAACGCATTAAAATGTCAAGCCGCAAATAATTACCGATAAAAGCATTAGCGGGGTAAATTTCAGGATATGCCCCTGTTTTAGGCCTTTGGGGGCCAAAGCTTTCAATTAAGGTCTTTAAAAGGGCAGGGTGAGTTTTGCTGTTTGCAATATCAAAAAAGAAAGCGTAATACTGACAAACCTCGGTACGTTCGCCCGAAAGCACAAGGCTACCATCTTCTCTTACTGCATTATCACAGAAAAATTCACCGTTAAAGCTTTGTTTTAAAACTGTATTGGCAATTTTTTCGGCCTTTTGATATAAATCGGTCTTATTGTATAAAACCGCTACCGCCCTTAATGCCCCTATATAAAGCATATTTGTCGGGTAATTAACGTCATTCACAAGCTCGTTAGCTTTTGACCATTCAACAAACTGCCAGCCGTCAAGACCTTCAAGCAGACCGTCTTCATTTTCAAAGGCGGAAAAATAGCTTAAAAGCTTTTCGGTTTTAACTTTAAAACGGTCAATAAGTTCCCTGTCGCCTGTTCGTTCATAATATTTTTCAAGCTCTAATAAAAGCCACAAGGACCACTGCGGTATAAATTCACCAAAAAGCACGTCGGACGGATAACACATCGGCACCATACCATCGGGCAGATCGATATAATTATCTTCGTGCAAAAAGTTTTCCAGAAAGCTTTTTTCGGTTTTATTGTTACCGCAAAGCAATGCTTCAACCTGCGAAGTAAAATAACTGTCACAAAGCCAGCCCGCCCTTTCGCGTGAGGGACAGTCGGAAAACAAATCAACACTGTTTTGGCGGAAGGTTTCAATTGCGGCATCGGCAATTGCTTTAAGCTTGCCCTTAAAAGCTGTGGTGTCATAAGCCACAGGCGGGTGCTTATATTCTATCATTGCAACACTTTTAATTTCACTTTCACCCAGAGTGACCGCCTGTATATATTTCATTGTGTAAACTTCAAAAAGCTTTAGGCTGTGTTCACCTTTAGGCAAGATGTATTTAATAACGTTAGCACATTCGCCGCGCAGAAAATCAACCCCGCCATCAGTTAAAATCTCATCAAATAATATATAAAGAGTTGTGTCCTTTAAGCAGTTTATTTTAATATCAAGCATACCGCTTGCACAAAACGGCAGACTGTAAAGTGTATAGCTGTCATTTGTTTTATTATCAGAATCATTACACGCTGTAAATTCAAGACCTTCACATTCGCTTGTCGGGAAAGCTTCTAATTCATCAACCGTAAAACCGCTGAGATCTTCGCCAACCTTTAAAAGCGAACGGTTATACGTAATACTTGCATCTGCTTTAAAGCCGACGTTACCGCGCTCTATTGCCTTTGCGGTTATGTATTCATAAAGCGGTTCTTCGGTAAAACGAGCGATAAATTCGCCGCCCTTTACTGTTGCAATTTCTTCATCACCGGGTAGAAGATCGGTCAAAAAAGTATCACCGTTTTTAATATTATAGGCTTCTACCATTGGTCTTTGATAACTGTACCTTTGTGACTTTTGAATATAAAAAGGGTTTTTGCGCGCAGTAAAATTGCCGCCCGTAAAGCTTACAACCGAATTATCAATATAAATCTCGGCCGACAGAAACGATGACTGCTTTTGAAGATAAAAGCTTGTAGCATTATAACCGCACACCTCAACAACAACCGCATTTTTCCCTTTTTTAAGAAAATCGGTTATATCAAGATTGTCAATTCTAAAATGCCCACGCCCTGCCCTTGCGGGACCGTAAGCAACAAAAACACCGTTTATAAATAAATTATATATACCTGAAGTGGCAATAAGAATTTTTGCAAAGGAATTACCGTTATAGCTTACAACCGTTTTAAACTGTGCGCGGTAATGCATTTCATTTTCTTTACCCTTTACCCAAATGGGCATTGCTTTGCAAAAAACAGTCATTATTGCCACCTCCCTTAATTTAAATAATTGTTGTTTCGCTATTTCCCTCGTTATCGGTGAATGACACAGTTATATTATCACTGCCAAATTCAAAGCCCGCACCCGCAAAATAATTACCTCCGACCTTTGAAGCCAGTACAAGCGTGCAAGGCTGATTTGCATTATCATAATCGCACCCTGCGGGATATATTTCATTAACGTGCATATGACCGCAAATCATTAAATCGGGCTTTAATTTTTCCTTCAAAAGACTTCCCCAAAGCGAATAGGTTTCCTTTTCTATTGCAAATTCGGGGTTTGCGCTTATGTGTGTAAACGGCAAATGTGAAATTACAATCTTATGCGTAACGTCGGGCGCATTGAAATCACCCTTATCAAGAATTTGCTTAATAAACTCAGTCTCGCGTTTTCTGAACAAATGACAACGAATGGTGTTGTTATATTCGGCGTGAATATCAAGCTTGTCTTCGCCACCGTCAAGAATAAGCATCCAGATGCCGCCCAATTTTACAGAATAATAGCTTTTACCATTATCTGACGGCATCATATCACAGAAATATTCGGCATAAGTGCCGCGCATATCGTGATTACCGCGTGAAAAAACCACAGGTATTCTTCCCTGCGAAATTTTACCCGACAGCACAAGCACGTTTTCAATATTTTCTACTTTACAGCTATTATCGGGAATATCACCGTTAAGAATAAGAAAATCAAAATCACCAAAAGTATTCGCCGCCAATGTCGGGGCTTCAATTCGGCTGTGAGCATCAGAAATGTGGTATGCTCTTACATTCTTATCAGCACTTACGGGAACAAATTCAAAGGTTTGTGATTCTTCACCTTCGGTTTTAGGGAAATTTGACTTTCTTTCAATCATCTTTTGAGTAAACACCGTGTATGAACGCGCTTCATCAAGCACACTCATCGGCACGGTTATACGGTGGATGTTGTGCAGTGAACGCATAACACCGCCCACTTCGTCGCAGTAGATTTCATCACCGATTTTTATCCAGGCAAGCGAGTTGCCGTCGCACAAAAGTGATATCTGATAATTATCCTCAACCGCAAAAACGGTAGGTGAACATTTTAACATTTAAAGCACCGTCCTTTATCTGACGCTTACGGTATCAAAGCCGTAAAAACCGTCGCCCATTTCACATTCAGCCTTAAAGCCCATTTTAATTGGTAATTCATTTTCGAAAAGACCGATACAAAGGGTATATTCGCCTGCAGGAACGGCCGATAAATCCAGCTTTACCGATTCCTTTGCGATTTGTTCTGATTGCCAGTTTTTGTTAAGCTCACTGCTGCCGAAAATTTCAAATTGGCCGTTTTCACCAACCAATTTAAATTTTAAAGTATAGGCATTATATGCCTTTGCAAAGCCCTTGTTTTCAAAATAGAATTTTGCAATTGCGGGAAGACCCGACACAAATTCAGGAAGCTCAGCCCCATTCAAGAAATACCAATAACCAAGCTTATTCGCAATGTGCTTTGAAAGATAAGGATATTTTGCCACCCATTCCTGAGGATAGCAATGAAAACCGCAAAAAGTAGCATGTGCACGCTTCAATGCTTCATATATCGGCATACCGTCTTTATAAACGTCGTCCTTAACCTGCTTTAGGTGGTCAAGCTCGATATCGACAGGAGCATTTTCACTGAACAGGTCAAACATAAATGGTGTGCGCATTGTATCATAACCACAGTTACCTGTTGTAAGACCCACCCATAAAATTGAATCGTCTCTGAACCCCATACCGCGTGAAACGGCATAATCAAGCAGGTGCTTGCGGTCAACCTGCGGGTTATAGCTTGAGCAATTGATAATATCATCGTTTATAACAACTGTTTTATCGGGGAAATATTTCAAGTGCATATCAATATGCTTTTTATACATATCTATCGTATAAATCGGGTGACCGGGATTACCCTCACCCCAGATACCGATAGTGCCCAGATCTATGTATTCAACCAAAGGGTTTGAATTAAATTTTTCACCAAAAGCCTTAAAAAAGTTTTCAAGCTTTTCTAAAAATATCGGGTCATCATATTTAGGCTGCCAAGAGCCATTAGCTTCAGTCCAGCCCTCTGCACCGGCATCCCTTACCCATTCAGGTGTGGCAAAGCCAAAATCATCGTGCAAAATTCCTTCATAGGTGCAAATTCTGAAATTAAATTTATAACCCATTTTACCGTAGCGGTCAAAAATTTCATCAATGCGCGACCAGTCGTACACACCCTCCTGCTTTTCTATATCGTACCAGTCGATACGAAGCGCAAGATGGTGAAGACCGGGAAACTGTGTTATATCAAATTCATCCTCAGCATCATGATAAGAATGGTGCCACCTGTCGTGATAATATTCACACCTTGTCATACCGTTATCAATATAATGCCAATACCAACCCTTATGTGGGTTTGAAAGCACGGTGAATTCATCCTGCAGATATTTATAATCGCGGTAATATTCGGGGTCACCGTAAAAATAAGACATAAAATTTTTCTTCACATCAGTAAACATTACTTTTACTCCTAACAATAAAGCTACTTAGCCGAAAGAACTTCAACCTCCCAGGTTGCATTTTCGGGTAAAACAAAGTTAATACTCTCAATTAGCTTTTCGGGATGTTTTTTCTCAATTAAATACTTACAATAAATCTTGCCGTCGATATACATAGGCATCGTAATTCCCGCTACCGAAGACAGGGTCTGGTCGATTCTAAGCTTTTTAGCACCGGGGTTTGCATCAACGTTTTCGGACACAATATCATTCTTATCGTACCAGCTGATATCGCGGTTAATAATCTGCTGACCGTAGAAAATATCCTCTGTTTGAGTGGTGCCGTCAGTATATTTAATAACGTAGCTTCCCACAAGATATTCCTTTCTGAAGGCTTCGCCGTCGGGGAAAACGCCGTCCGAAAATTCACGATAACGAACCGAATTGTTTGTTGTGTGCACAACTTCAACAAATGAATCCGGGTTCTTTAAAAGCTTGTTATAACGGTAGTGCCACAATGCGTCAAACATACGGCTGACACGTTTTGCATATTCATTGTCATCATTATCATCATAGGTGTTATCCCAATAATAAGCTTCGTTATAAACCATTGCGGAATAAATATTATTACGCTGGAAATATACATCATCTACCGCACCCCAGTTAGAGCACATACCGCCGAGGGTGTTGTTGCCCATTCGCTTTTTGAAATTTCTGAAATCGTACTGACCCCAGAAATTACCGAAAACAACGGGGAATTCTCTTATTTCCTCATCATACTTTTCACCAAAAGACATATACCAGTTCATACAGATAATATCCTTGGGTATTTTATTGCGCGCTTCCCAGGTGGGTCGAATAATATTAAGCAAAGGCCGATTTGTGTCCCACGCAAAGTAAACGTAAGAAAGCGCACCACCGTGACCGACACCGCCTTCAACGTTCATAAGCTTATCGCACCAAAGCATTGTTTTAACACTCTTACTTGCCAGATAATCGTGAATTTTATTAATATCCTCTGCTAATAAATCGGCATTGTCGATTATACGCTTTCTGCAACGGTCACAAATATTAATTGAATAATATTCATCGTGACCGATATTAATGCATTTGGGGTTAAATACCTCAATTACTTCATCAAATACGTCAAACAAAAGCTCGTAAGAAGCAGGGTTTGACGGACAGAAGGTGTCAGGATACGGGTCTTCGCAACGCTCTGCCAGCTCGGGGTGACGGGTTAAAAGGTAGTCACAGTGTGACGTGCAGGGCACTTCGGGAATTATTTCAATATTTCTTTCTTCGCAATAAGCGATAAGCTCCTTTATTTCATCCTGCAAAAGATAGGAGCCGCCACCGTTATTGCAATGAATAGAGTTTTTGCGCCAAGGGTATGTAAATTCCTGAATTTTTTTGGATTTGCCCGAATATTCTGACATAAATTCACAATACTCTTCCCAACCTTCGTTAATTTCAGGGTGGCGTTTATATTCCATTGCACCGCCGATTTCAATCATAATGGTATTATGTCTGAAATAAACCATTGTGTCGACAAATGCCTTAAACTTTTCAATTTCTTTGCGGGCAGGCATCATAACCTTTATGCCGCGAAGTGAACACACGGGATAATCCCAAAGAAGCTCTTCCCCATAGCAATTATTCTCATCAAGCGACTGCAAAAATGTCATTACACCGTTTTGAAGACCTGCGTCGGTTTCGCTGTAAACGGTAACATCTTCGCCGTCAAACAAAAGGACAAAGCCTTCGTCCCTTGCGATATAATCGGCACCCGAGGCTGAAAGCTTTTCGATAATATCTTTTGAAATGCCCTTGACACCGACAATACGCTTTATAGGTGCATTATTCCCGCCTTGATCTGCGGCAAAACTTTTAATTGCATTTTCTAGATGCTTTGGCAAGGAACATATTTCACAGTCCACCGTCAAAACGGCCTTGTTATTTGATTTTTTTACAAATTCAGGTGTTGTTCTTAACATAACGTCGCCCCCAAAATTTTATTATCTTATCAGACGATAAGCTCATACAACAAGATAATAAAACTTTTTTATCGGAACCGCAACATTTTTCTGTCACGGTTCCGATTATTTACTGATTATTTCTTCTTTTTAAAGACAAGAAGTAATACAACTGCAACAGCAGTAACTGCTAACACAACACCAAAGATAACAACCATTGTTAAAACAACGGAATTACCTTCGTTATCGGTATTATTTGACACAAGCTGCGCCATAGGCTTTAATATTGCCTTATCATCCTCAGCCTGTGCCTCGGCTTCGGTTATGCCTTCCATTGCGGCAGTTTCGTTATATTCCAAAAGTGAAACGGGGGTAACCTCACACAAAGCGGAGGTGTTCATACCGTAAAACCGTATTTCCCCGCCCTCGGTCTGAGTTGCTTTTGAAATATTTATTAAACGCTTGCCGTTTACCGCCACCCACAGTTCTTCACCGTGAGCCACAATTCTTATATCGCTTGTCTCGGCAAAGTTATGCTTGACCGAAGCAATTGCTTCACTTGTCCAGGCATTATCCTTAAACTTTTCAAGCTGAATCTTGTTTTTATATATAAACAAGCGGTAACCGGTCGAATTCTTCTGAAGGTCCTTTGAACGCAAGCGTATCTGCAAAGCGCCCGAACCGTCTTCGGCAAACTTAAACTTGAAGTTAAAGATAAAGTCCTGCTTATCGGTAAGCGAAGCGTTTTTAGAATCCTTACCGGCCACGTTATTGGCAAGGTCGCCATTTTTAACGTAAGCACCGCTGCGGATTAAAGCATTAAGGATTTCACTTGCAGATTTAATTTCAAACTGCTTTGAAGGGTCTTCGGCTTTAATGCCGTCGTTTGCAGTAGCGGCATCATATTTTTTAAGCGACAACATTTCAACCTCAGCTTTAATGCTATCCCCTTGAACACCGTAAAAACGAAGCTCGCCCTTGTTTGCACTTGTATCAATAGCATCGGTTATTGATATAAGCTTTTCATTGTCAACTGCTATCCACAAATTCTTACCGTTTGCAACAATACGCACCTTAGACATTTTGGTAAAGTCGTGGTCGGCGCTGTCAATTCGGGTAGAATTCCAGTTATCTTCATTAAACTTTTCAAGCTGAAGTCGGTCTTTATAGAAGTAAATGCGATAACCTTCAGAATGACCCTTAAGGTCTGCACAGCGTATACGAAGCTGTACGTATTCACCGAAGGATTCACTGTCAATCTTCATATTAAAATCCAAAATAAAGTCTTGACTGTCGGTAAATATCGCATTCTTACCGGGAAGACCTGAAACGCTTTTTACAAGCCCACCGTCAACCAAAGTATAAGCGGTAGTTCTGATAAGAGCATTTGTAAGCTCGCTTGCTTTTTTAATAATGCTTTCATCAACTATGGGTGTAGTAATGCCTTCATTTGCCTTAGCTTCATCATAATCTTCAAGAGATACGGGCAAAAATTCACTTGTGGCACTACTGTTCATACCGTAAAAACGAAGAGCACCTTTATTTTCTGAAGTGTCGATAGCATCGGTTAAAATAATTTGCTTAATGCCGTCAAGCGCAATCCACAAATCCTTACCGTTCGCCGCAATTCTGACCGTTGTGGTTTTAGTGAAATCATGGTCTACCGACTTAATTGCAGTAGATTGCCAGTTATTATCGTTAAACCTTTGAATACTGATGCGGTCTTTATAAATAAGCAAACGATAACCCATTGAATGACCTGTCGCGTCAGCGTGACGGATTCTCAACTGTAAATGGTCGCCCGCAGCCGAAGCAGTGTTGATTTTAAGCTTAAAATCAAATACAAAGTTTTGCTTTTCTAAAAGGGTGGCCTGCTTTGCTTCCTTGCCTACAACGTTATTTAAAACGTCACCGTTAAGGGTATAAGCACCCGAATTTACAAGCGCTTTGATAAGCTTATCGGTAATTTCTTCCTCATTACCGCCTTGATTTCCGCCTTGGTCTCCGCCCTGATTGTCATCGTCATCGTCTTCACCGCCGCCGCTGTTGCCACCGTCACCCACGGGGGTGTCAACCGCTTCTTTAAGATAAAGCATATTTACTTCTGTCCCTTCAACAGTTGTGCCGTAAAAACGAAGCTCACCGTTTTGGGCAGAGGTATCTATCGCATCGGTTATTTCAATTAGCTTTTCATTGTCAACCAAAATAAACAAATGTGTGCCTTTGGCCTGAATAACAATTTCAGAGGTTTTTGCAAGGTCGCAGGCTGCCGATTTAATTTCGGTCGCCCCCCAGTTAGTGTCATTCTGCTTTTGAAGGCTTATCTTATTTGCAGACAGTATCACGCGATAGCCAACAGAATGACCGCTTACATCCTTATTGCGAATACGTATCTGAATACTGTTTGTGGCATTTGCCGCAAATTTAACGGTAAAGCCCAAACGGAAATCCTGCTGTGCGGTAAACAAAGCGTTTTTGCCGTCCTTTGCACCGCTGACACTTTTAAGCACATTACCGCTTTGAGCATAAGCAGTAGTATTTATAAGGCGGGTGTTGAGCTCACTTGCCGATACAATGTCGGTACCGGATTCTTCTTCCTTATCATCACCTGAAGTGTCTTCCACAGGTTTTGTAAGAGATATCATTTCAAACACGCCTGCCCCCGCGCCTGACATACCATAAAAACGAAGCTCGCCATTTTGGGCAGAGGTGTCAACCGCGTTGTTTATTTCAAGCTTTTTAACGCCGTCAAGTTCGACGTACAAATCAGTACCGTTTGCGACAATTTTAACATTTGTCATTTTGGTAAAATCAAAGCTTGTGCTTGCGATTTCGGTTGAAGCCCAGTTTGTGTCATTGAATTTCTGAAGACTTATTTTGTTTGAATAAATAAACAAACGGTAGCCTACCGAATGACCCGTAACGTCCTTAGTACGAATACGTAACTGCAAATTATTTGCAGTTACCTTCGCCTTAAAGGCAAGATCGAAATCCTGCAGTGCACCAAATAACGCAGACTTATTTTCCTTGCCTGCCACTGCTGTAACAGCGTTACCGCTTAAGGTGTAAGCAGAAGAATTTACAAGTCTTGTATTAAGCTCACTTGCGGATAAAATAACTTCGCCTGTTTGTTCGGGTGTGTCATCTTCTTCGGCTTTAAGTGAACTGCAGTCCTTAAGTGATACCATCTTAAAGATACCTGCTCCCGCACCTGCCATACCATAAAAACGAAGCTCGCCATTTTGGGCAGAGGTGTCAACTGCATTGTTTATTTCAAGCTTTTTAACACCGTCAAGTTCCACGTACAAATTAGTGCCGTTTGCAACAATTTTCACCGCAGTTGTTTTGGTGAAATCATAGCTTGCGGCCGCAATTTCGGTGGAAGCCCAGTTTGTGTCATTGAATTTTTGAAGGCTTATTTTGTTTGAATAAATAAACAAACGATAGCCAACCGAATGGCCCGAAACGTCCTTAGTGCGAATGCGTAACTGCAGATTATTTGCGGTCACTTCAGCGTTGAAATTAAGAATAAAATCCTGTTGTGTGCCAAATAATGCAGATTTACTTTCCTTGCCCGCAACGGATGTAACGGTGTCACCGCTTAAGGTGTAAGCACCGGTATTAACAAGTCGGGTATTCATTTCACTTGCACTTAAAAGGTCGTCAGATGCGGCAAAAACCAATGAGCCCATCGCAATAAAAAGTGATGATAATACTATCACTAAAGAACATATTATAGCAATTGTCTTTTTCATAATATCACCCTTTCTACTTTATAGTAACCTTAACGACGGTATATCCATCGATAATTACACGGTTACCTCTGATGGTTGCATCACAGTCCTTTTTAATCCATTTGCCGTCCTTAAATGAACCGTATTCAACCTTTTCTACCCTTTGTGTACCGAAAGCATATTCGCTTTCATCTTCACTTGCCATAACGATAAATTCCTTCTCGCTAAGCCAGAAAGCCATACCATAGCCCTTTTCAGGCGCTTCAAAGGTGACCTTTAAATCACCAAAAGTGCGTACAACCTTAACGTCATCATCGTTTTGCTGATAATTAAACGCCGCAACACAGCCCTGCGCAATGGCAGATGCCAATTCATCCTTACAGTCGTTTATCATATAGTTAAACTTGCGTATAGCTTCAATTGAATTTTCGGTTTTTTCGTTAATATTAAAGAGATTACCGTCTTTAATATTGTAATAACCGCCATCGCCCGCACCGTAATCGTTATAGCAATAGCTTAAAAAGCCATAGCCTTCAGCCATAAATTTTACAACCGTATAGGAATGGTCATAAAGGGTTGAGGCTTCAGCAAAGTGGAACAAATTGCCTTCGTTTTTGAAAATATTGTTTGCATTATCATACCAGGTGTTTTCGTAAACGTCGATACCTATAATATCAATACCGGAACCGTTTAATAAAACGTCTGTAATGTCACCGCCAACCGTCCACGCGTCATTCATGATGTTAACACGCGTAACGCAGTTATAGTCGCTTGCGTGAATAACGTCACCCAATTTGTTGAGATATTCAGCCAATGCTTTTTGCTGACCGCCTGCCCAACCAAATTTCGAATATGCTTCGACAGTTTTGTACCAGGTATCGGTACCACCGTCAAAAACGGGGCCGCCGTGGCTGATTTCATTATCGACCTGTATCATAACACAGCGTCTTTCGGTGTCACGCTTTGCAATGTATTCCATAAATTTACCAAGCGCATACTTTTCACGTTCAAGTGTAACCTTTGAAGTAAAGTCAAAATATATACCACTTTGACCTTCGGGTGGGGTTACTCTCGGATATGTACCTGCATCTCTCATATATTTAGGGGTGCAACCGCCCGAAGCGCATACGTTAGTACCAAACCACAACCACTGAACAGTCAGGTCATACTTATAAACCGCATCATAATATAAATCCATCAAAGAAAAATCGAAATTATCCTTGTCAGTTTCTATCTGATACCATTTAACAGGAATAACGATGGTGTTAAAGCCATCCTCCTTAACCTTTTTGAACATTTTATCGATTAAAGTAACGTCGGCATCATAACGTTCTCGTATGTTGTCAATACGAAGCTGTGTGCCGTAAAAAAGATACGGCTTGCCGTTATGTTCAATATAAATGTTTCCGTCGTCGGTTTTTACTACACGCGAAACCAAATTTTCGGGTAATTTTTCACCCTTGACACCGGTTGAGGATTTATCGCAAGCTGTGGTGGAAAGCAACAATATTATTGAAAGTAAAATTAACAATAAACGTTTTAACATTTTTTCACCTAATAATCCTTAATAAATTAAATCCGATGTATTATTCTGCCTTTTCGGAATGAGCGTCATCAACAATAGCCTGAAGTGTGGGGCTGTAGCTTGCAATTGAAGAACTGATAGAAAGACCCTTTGTAATAATGTCTTCATAAAGCTTATCCTTAACGGTTTGTGTGAAGTTCTGATAACCCTGTGAAGGCATACAAACAGAATAAGGAACCATATCCTCAATAATTTGCTTCTGTTCGTTGGTGTAGCCGCCCTTCCAGTATTCATCAGCAAACTGCTGCTGTTCATACCATTCAGCATAAGCAACTGCCCAATAATCCTTAAGGAAGGCTGCGGTAGCCTTTGCATTTACAGTATTTGATAGAATTGAAAGACCGTCTACCCAATACATATAACGGGTATCGCTCTTATTATCCTCATCAAGCGGGAAGGGTACAAAATCAATTTCATCCTCCATACCCTGTGCAGCATATTGCTGTACGTAATATGTACGTTCAGCACACATAGCAAGCTTGCCTTCTGCAAAAGAAGCACCGTTGGTAACAAGGCTCTTATCCTTAAAGCCCATTTCCTGCAAAAGATTCATAGTTTTTGTGAATTTGCTGTCAGACAAGGTAAGCTTATAATCACCGTCAATATAGTCAGCAAGACCTGCAGAACAAATAAACGGATGCATATACCATGAGGAGAAACCAAACTGATCGGTCTTACCGTCATTGTTAAGGTCCTGCGTCATTTCCTTTGCCACTGAACGGAAGGTGCTCCAAGTCCATTTGCCTTCTTCATAATATTCCGAAGGGGTCTTAACACCGTTATTTTCAAACAATGTCTTATTGTAAAGAATAACAAACGGTACTGAACGGCACTTTTGTGCAAAGCCGTAGGTCTTACCCTCAAAGCTGAAAGCTTCTTTGCTTAATTTTTCTGAAATATAGTCATTATCTTCAAGATAATCGTCAACAGGAAGGAAAAGACCCTTTAAAGGCAGGGTGGGAACGTCCTGTGTTGTTGAGCAATAAGCGTCCAACTGCTGACCTGTTGCCATTTTAACAGTAAGGTTTGTGTAACGCTGATTCCAGTCAGGGCTCATAATATAAGTGATTTTACCACCTGTGTCCTTTTCCCATCTTTCGCCTGCAACCTTTGCAACCTCTTTAATGGTTGATTCATCGTCTGCGGCGCAGTAAATTACCAAATCAACGTTTTTGAATTCGGCTTTACCGCCGCCTGTGCCTTTACCCTTGCCGTCGCAGCCTGCAAAACAGCCTATAACGATTGCAAGAGCCAAAGTAAGGCATGACAACCTTTTAATTTGTTTTTTCATTGTAATTTCTCCTTTACAAATATAATAAATTGCTTTAAATATACAGAATTATTCAACCAAGCCTGTGCGTTCTACACTTTCAACAAAGCTTTTCTGTCCGATAAAGAATATCACCAGAAGCGGCAATATAACCAAAAGACAGCCTGCCTGAACACAAACCGAATTGGCCACCGGGTCAGATGTGGTGCTGAACATTGACATTGCGGTTGTGGGAAGCGCTTTAAGGGCCACCGCAAGGGTTGAATCATTACCCATAAGCATTCCCGCATAGAAATAATCGCCCCAATGCCACACAAGTGAGAACAAGAATACAGTCACAAATGCATTCATCGCATTCGGTACAATAATTCTTAAATAACACATAAGCGGTGAGCAGCCGTCGATATGCGCGGCTTCTTCAATTGATTTCGGAAAACCGCGGAAGGTTTGCATAAACACAAGTATAAACAAACCCGACCTTAAGCCGTTACCGAAAAGCGACGGTAAAAAGTATACCCAGCCCGTATCAGTGAGATTAACGTTTGCGGCTACACCGGTTATAAGCTCAATAAGGCCTCCTATCCCAAAAAAGTCAAAAAATCTGTACTGTTCATAAAGGGGTACGATTATTGTCTGATTAGGCACGATAACCGTAAGTATAACCCCCAACAAAATAAGGCTTTTACCCTTAAATTTATACCTTGCAAGGCCATATCCTGTAAAGGCGCAGACAACCGCCTGCAAAAGAGATGCCCCAACCGAGTAAAATGCCGTGCGGGTCAAGGTGCTCCAATAATCCAGAAGCTCAATGGCATTTTTAAAGGATTCAAGCGAATAGTGAAGCGGAAGCCACACAACCATTGGGTTGTAATAATCTTCGGGGCCGCGAAGTGCGGTACTTATCATAAACAATATCGGATAAACAATTATGTACCCTATGCCGATAAGCAGTGCCGCACGAAACAATCCCCAAAGGAAACCGCCTGTTTTTTCCATTAAGCGATGTCGGTTGTAAAGCATTGGTTTATTTGTCTTTTCCAATTTAGCTCCCCCTTACATCTCAGAATAGTTTATTCGCTTATTTGCGAATATAAACACGGCGATAACAATAACCAGAATTATAAGAAAATAACTCATTGAAAGGGCCGAAGCTTCAGCATACTGAATACCCGTAAAGAGTGTGGTTATTTTCATCATAACCTTATTTGTCGTGTCTGTAAAGCTGTCAATTATTGTATAAATGATGTTAACCAACAGGAACGGCCCCACCATCGGGAAGGTTACAAACCAGAAGGATTCCCACGCAGTGGCACCCTCTACCCTGGCGGCCTCATAAGATGACGACGGTATGTTCTGCAATGCGGACAAGAACAGAATTATCTGCATACCCGAGCTCCACACCATATCAAAAATATCATTTACAATGCTTTCAAAAAACGTAACGATTTTTTGCGGTATACCCGCTTCGGTCAAGAATTTCAAAGCATCGGTTGCCTGAAAAATTGCGGTGGTGGTTTCAGCATCCATATTTTGTTGTAAAACGTTTTGCTTTAAAAGATAAATAATTACACCCGATGAAATAATAATCGGCAAAGCAAATACCGCGCGCACAACACCGCGACCTTTGAAATTCTGATTAAGAATAATTGCAATAAACAAACTGAAAATTACAACCACAACAACCGTTGCTACCATATCACCGACAGAAGTGATTATCATTCTTAAATTTTCGGCGTCGGTAAAAAGGGTTTTGTCGTAATTTTTCCAACCCACCCACGAAAGGTCAAACCCGCTTTGGGTGATTTTAATTGAAGAGAATGAATAAAATACTGCCTTGATAAACGGAATTAAAAAGAAATATACAAAACCTATTATCCAAGGGACGGTAAAGCAAAAACCGGTTAAAGAATTTCTGCGTTCGTTGGTCATTTTAAGCTTTTTCAATTCTGCTCACCCCCGAAAACATAAAAATCCATAGCCTTAACAGTCAAACCGTCAGCAATAACGTCATTTTCATTGTAATTAACGTAAACAACAATACCGTTACCGTATTTGGTCTTAAAGACGTTATGTAAAATTTCGTTATGCCCGATTATTTCGCTTGAAGATACATCCTTTAATGCCGAATAAACCTTTTTGCCGGATTCGGCAATTTCAAAAAGCCAGTCTTCGGCATAAATACAGCTAAGCTCATCATAACCGTCTTTAATAATTTCGGCATAATCAGCGGCAGATAAGGAATACATAACGCTGCTGCCGGTTTCAATTGCCTTTAAAACTGCGGTTTTGCTGTCAGCTGCAAAATTCATTGAAGGCACCGAATATGACACAAGACCGTGAAGGGTCAATTGATAAAACGGTACGGTTTTATCTTCGATGTCATAATTACTGCTGTCCCCCGGTGCCGCAATAATACAGTCGGCATAGGGCGCGGCATAAATATAAGGTGCTTCAAGCATTGTGCTTACTTTACTGTCAGATATATTTTTAAGAACAGCTTCAAATTTTGCCTGTGTTTCATAGCTTAGGCAGATATCCTTGCCGTAGTCTGAAAACATATTATTACCAAGAGTTGAAAGCGAAAGGCCGCCGCCTTCAAGCTTTTTGTAAGACTTTAAAAAGCTGTTAACCGCCTTTTGCACCCTTTCGGGCTTAAGAGCATATTTTACTCCGTCTGATTTTTTCGCAACACCGCTGCTGATATCATAATCGTAAAAAATGCCGTTTTTATGTCTTACGTCCTGAATAACGTTATTAGGCTGAAAAATCGAATTGCCGTTCTTTTTAAAATAAATAAAGTCGAAATCGGGATAAATTTCGGTGCCGTTTTTCTTAGCAAAGCTAAGCAGGTCTTTAAAGCCGTTATTACCGCCTATTGACCTTGCTGCCTTGAATTTTGTGGGAACCTTTTTATTATAAAGCCCCGCCTTTGTGACACCCTTATATCTTACCTTAATATCATCAATTCCGCTATCCCTTAATTCGGAAATAATGTCCTGTGTTTCATCACAGTCGGTAAGACTTTTGTTAACCGTTATCGGAAAGCCGAGAAAATTATCCGATACGAGAACGCTTCCGTAAATATCCAAAAATACGGGAACATAATCCTTTTTAGGTCGGCTTTCAAATTTTAAATTGGTTTTTAAATAATCGCGGTATTCATTAGCCATACCGCTGTAGCTTTTATCGTCACCCAAAATGGGAATATACTTAACCGAAAAGCTTTCATCCTTAACGCATTGCTTTGAAACAAAGGTAACTTCAAGCGGGTACCAGGTTTTTGAAAGCATTTGAATTACGGAAGATTTTCTGTAAGTAAATTCGGGATAAATGTTGTTATACGGACCGTTAGTACCGCTTACAAACGAATAAAGCTTGCAGGCCGATTCACCGCCGTTTATAACCGCAAGTGCCGACTGTGCTTCCCTATTAATTCCGAAAATCGGCATATAAGCCTTTTCGGTGGTGGTAACGTTGCTTTCAACGTTCATAAGACCGTCGGTGTTGTAAATATCCTGCTGATAATTACTTGCGGTCTTACCGTTATTAAAGTTTATCAATGCGCCGCTACCGTCGGGCACAAGAAAATATCCGTTTTCCTGAGAAGAGGCCGCACCCCAATAAGGCAGAAGGATGATTTTAGTTATTGTGTTGTTACCCTTTTCCTTAATTTCGCTGTTTAGTATCTTTGCGGTCATTCCCTTGGAATCGATACTGTAAAGCACGGGTATTGTAAATTCTTCCTTTACAAAAGAATAATCTATCCTGATGCCTTTGTCAGTTGCTTTTACGGTTATTCCCTTTTTATTTGTGGCCGAAGCACAGCTTGTTGCCTGCTTTTCGTTCTTTTCATCCACAAGATATGTAACGATAAGCTGTGACTGCATTTTCATTTTGTTAATACCGGTCACTTGGGCATTAAGCTCTTCATTGACGGGGTTTGAATGCCAATATTCCCCTGTTGCCTTTACAAACAAACTTACCGCACCGCTTTTATCTGCACAAAGCTTAAAGCTTTCGTTTTCAATTTCATTTTTTGAAACAACTTTAACGTCAGCTTTACTGCTTGCGGCATTTGCCGTATAATTTGGTGAATACACCGCGGTTATCATCAGCATTGAAAAGAGTAAGCAAAATGTTTTTCTTAATTTCATAATCATCCTCCTTTCATTACTGAATGCATTCTGATTTCATCAATTATTGTGGTAATAAAGGTCAATAATCGGTTAAACAGACTTATAACCAAAACCAATAAGAATACAACGATAGCCATACCGAAAACGGTGGCAAGCAGTGATAAAATTACCTGCTTTAAATTGTATTCGTGAAGAACGCTCATACCCTTAAGCAGTAAAGCCAGCGCCCAGATAATGCAAGCGACATTAATGATATTAAGAAAAGCCGCTTCATCTGCGCCAAAGACATAGCTTAAGCCAACCCAAAGGTAATTTGATATAACCACGGGAATAAGCGCGTAGGAAGTATATATCCAGATGTTCTTCATTGTTCCCTTTCCTTCAAACAAGGTACACAGCGCCCAGTTGATAACAACAAAAGCGGCAAACAGACCGATTGTTGAAAGGAATTGAACCAAAATATTGAAATCTACAAGACTTTCTAAATTTGTGTTAAACAAAAATGCGGTATTCTGTCGCTTTAAAATGCTGGACACAAACCACAAGGTCAGAATTACAATTGATGCCGTAAATGACGTCTGCTTTGACCATTTGAGGTCATCAAAGCCCTTACCCGGATGGAAGCAAACGTAAAACGGATATTGCCATTTTTTGTAACGCTTTATAGAAAAGTCAACCTTTTTGTTTTTCTTATTTATATAGCTTACAGTATACACCGTTATAAGCAGACCCACAACAAGAATTAATATCCAGGTAAAGTTTGCCTGCAAAATATCCTTGCGGTAAGCCTTAAACGCTTCGGAATAGCCTTCCTTATACATACCGATTTCAAAATATTCCATCGCTTCGGTATATTTTTTCTGACCCAAAAGCGCTTCGCCGATGCCGATATAAGCGATCTGCAAATTACCGTTTTTACGGATAACCGTTTTCCAATAATCAAGCGCGTCCTGATACTTACCGTCATTGAAAAGGGTCATTGCCATTCTTACGTCTTTGCCATATTCGGTATATTTAAATACCGTAACACTGCCCTTTGAAGAATCAAGCACATAAATTCCGTTTTGGTCGGTTTCGACTGCGGCAGGTGTGGCAAAAGTGCCGCTTTGTGCACCGATATTGCCAAGCACAAAAAGAATTCTTCCGTCAACTGATGAATACTGAAAAACGTGACCGTACTGACTGTCAACCGCGGTAATAAAATCACCGTCATCAACCGAAAGGTCAACAATACGGGTTACCAGCTCGGTCTTGCCGTTATAAACCTCGGCCGTGTCACCGTAATTCTTACCCGTATCCCACACGTTTTCACCGTTAGGGTTAAGCTTTTTTATTTGGTCTACCTTATCGGTGGTATTGTTAGTGCAGGTGTAAATAAAGCCCTTGCTGTCAATGTCAAAATTGCCATATTCCTGCGGAATGTTCTGCACCGTTCGTGACAATTGGGTTTTGTTCATAATGTTGCGCCAAAGGTCTTCAACTAAAAGCGAAACGGTAACTGTCATTCGGTTGCCGCCGAAGAATGAATTAAACGAACCATCGGGATTGTATAAAAGCGCACCCTCATAGCTACCGAAATTTATAACGTAATAAAAACCGTTTTTATCCTTTAAAACCTTTTGGGGCTGAAATTCCAGCTTTTGGTTATAAAGCTCACTTTCAGGCTTTTCAAGGCTTAAAACCACTTCACCCAAGTTGTTTATTACCAATACCCTTGCATTTCCCGTATCGGCAACACACAGGCAGTCGTCATTAATAAACATACCCTTTGGGTTTGACAGCAAGGTTTCCTTACCGTCAAGCAAAAAGCTTTTAATTTCACGCTTAAAATTAAAGTCCATATCGGTAACAACAATTCGGTTATTACCGCTATCGGTTATATAAATTTCATCATTAAAGATGCAAATATCCTGCGGGGACTTTAACGAACCGCAGCCTATATCTGCACCGTAAATGCTTTTTTCCACAAAGCACGCATCGGGCGATAATTTGGGCTCTTCCCCACTGTAAGAATAGGTAACGGTCGATTTAGCAAAAGCGGTAAACGGCATACACACCATAACCATTATAAGCGCGGTGCAGAGCACGAATTTTAATAATCTTTTAATATTCATATCTCTGCCCCCTATTCCTTAATACCCGAGCTTGTCATTGTCTGAACAACGTTGCTCTGTGTAAAAATAAATATTACAATAGGCGGTATCATAAGCAATACACTGCCGGCTGTTGAAGCACCTGTTCTTTCAATACTGCCCGAAAGCACCTGATTAATTGCATCGGGAAGCATTTTAAGCTCTTCATCATATATAAGACTGCCGCCCGTTATCGACCAAATGGACTGGAACGAAAAAATAAGCAAGGTAAGCCACGCAGGCTTTACCGACGGCATTATAATGCTCCAATAAATTTTAAAATGATTTGCGCCGTCTATCATCGAAGCCTCAATCAAAGCATAAGGTAACTGATCCATAAACTGCTTCATAAGGAACAGACCCATAGAAGACGGAAGCGCGGGTAAAATGTATGCCCAGTAAGTATTAACAACGTTAAGCTCGTTCATAATTATGTAACGCGGAATTGCGAGCACCGTTCCGTTAAACAAAAGGGTCAGTACAACCACCTGGAACATCCAGCTTATACCTGTTTTGAATTTTGACATTGTATAAGCCGCAGCAGAGGTTATAAGTATCTGTCCCACGGTTACAACAATTGTTATCAGCACGCTGTTAAACAAATAACGGCTGAAGGGCACCCAAAGGTTATTGATAAGCCTTAAAAGCATTGTATAGTTTGTTGTAACGGGGCGCATCACGTAAAACCTTGGCGGGTATAAGAACAATTCATCAATCGGCTTAAAGGACTGCATTATGGCATAAACCAAAGGCAGAAGCATAAAAATTCCGACTGCGGTAAGCAAAAGCCAGATTATTAAATTGCCAAACCAACCGCGCGTTTGCTTGCGCACACCTGCGCGCGAACGAATGAGTTTAATTTTTTTAGCCATCATATCACCTCATCAGTCCGCAACTATGGAAAGTATCCGTGTAACAAGCGACTTAAATACCACCATCATCAAAAACAGGAAAACCGAAATTGCACAGGCATAACCCATTTCATATCTGATGGTACCAAAGTCCATAATGTGCAGCACTATTGTGTGCGCAGCATAATTCTTACTTGGGTACCCTACCAAGGTCTGTGAAATTGCACCGACTGAAAATGCAGTGGATATCTGCATAATTGCACCGAACAACATCTGCGGCTTCATAACCGGCAGGGTTATGTACCAAAGCTCCTGCCAGCGGTTTCTTACACCGTCAATGGCACCCGCTTCATAAAGGCTGTTATCCACCGACTGAAAGCCTGCAATAAAGGAAAGAAAGCTTACCCCAAGGCTTAACCATATCTGAACAATAATAACAACCGTCAGCATATATGATGTGTCACTAAGCCACTGTATAGGCTCTAAAATAAAGCCTATCTTCAAGAGAAGATTATTGATAAAGCCGTATCTGTCACCGCTGAATATATATTGCCATATAAAGTAAACGTTACCCGTAAGGGCGGGCGCATAATAAACAAAGGTAACAATTGCGCGAAGTGTTGGGTTTAATTCGTTTATAAGCCACGCCAGCACAAAGGATAAAATATAGCCCAAAGGTCCTGTAATAACTGCAAATATCATTGTGTTTTTAAAGGCTATCCAAAAAACGTCATCACCGAAAAACATCTGCACGTAATTACTAAGGCCTATAAAGCGCGGAGCTTCAAGCATATTGTAATATGTAAAGCTTAAAACCATTGATATTAAAACCGGCAAAACCACAAACACAGCAAACAGTATGATAAACGGTGCCGCCAAAATATACAATTGATAATTTCGCTTCAGGTCCATTTTAACGCGTCTTCCCAAAGAAAACTCGTTTTTCAAAGCACCTTGTTTCATCCTATCCCTCAATTCCAAATTCTTTAAGCTTGCGCTTAACTTCAACAGAAGTTTTGTCAGTCCATTTTTCAAGACTTGCGCGTGGGTTTTTGCCGTTTATAACAACGTCGTTAAAGGCATTTGCCAAATTTCGTGTGACAATATATCCACCGGGAATTTCAGGCAATTCCTTAACAAAGCTCAACTGATTTGTCAATGCCTCAAGCTCTTGCCTGTTCCAGTTCATTTCATTAAGCGCCGCAA
The DNA here is from genome assembly GCA_045580625.1 of Acutalibacteraceae bacterium. Classification (GTDB taxonomy): domain Bacteria; phylum Bacillota; class Clostridia; order Oscillospirales; family Acutalibacteraceae; genus UBA737. The sequence continues at coordinate 46,873 of JAZNOE010000033.1, forward strand.
GGTTTGCGGGGTTTTGTCTTGCAGACACACCCATTACCGATTCCATTTCAGTAGCATAACGAAGCTGTGCAACGCTACCCGTCCACCATTTTATGAATTTCCAGGCGGCTTCAGGGTTTTTAGTATTCTTGAAAATAATTGACGCCGTACCTGATGCGTTAACGCTTCGGTCAATTTCACCGTTTTCCAAAGCCGTACCGGGAAGTTCAACCATTTCCCAAAGACCTTCAAGCTCGGGCGCTGTCACCTTTATGGTGTTATACATATTGTAATCCGCAATACCTATCGGCATTTCACCCGTTCTGAAAAGATTGTTAAAGCTGTATTCCAAAGAAAAGCCATACTGTGTGAAGAAATCGGTCCAGTTTAAAAATGCATTATATGCTTCTACCGTATCCCAAGCGGTATCACTGTGCTTTTTATTATAAAAGCTTCCACCGTTTTGCATAAGTAATGCCGAAAAAATGCCTGTACCCGCACTGGGAATACCGACACGCATATTGTTTCGCTGAAGCTTGGGCGCCAAAGCCAAAAACTCTTCCCAAGTGTTTGGGCGCTCAAGACCCATTTGCTCAAAAATGTCGGTGCGGTAAAACATCATCGGGAAAATTTGAGTATCGGGTATACCATAGCATCCGCCGTTATACATATAAGGATCAAAAGCAGTGGGGTTAAAGCTGCCCGTAATTTCCTCAAAGCCTTCAATCTGCGAAAGGTCGACAAGCGCATTTCTTATTGCAAGATTAACAGGCTGGTCCCTTGCAACCATAATTGCAACGTCAGGACCGTTGTTAGCAAGTATTGCCTGAACAAGTGTTGCATTTACAAGGCGTATATCAACATTTACATTCGAATTGGGTGTAAACGAATCCGCCGCCATATTTTTAAGAATCTGCATCTGGTCACGGCCCGATGTAATCCAAACGGTTATCGTTTCGGTATTTTCATCAAATTCGGTTGAATACGCATCCATAAACGATGCAATAAATCTTAAAAATGATGCCTTGACCCTTTCAAAAAAGCTTGCCTCTGCCTCAGGCAATTCCTCGTCAGGGCTCATCAAAGCCATCCAGTCAATTGTAAGTGGCTGATATTTAAGGTCCAAAAGCCATGCCGAAAAGCTGCTTACGTTTGAACTGAAGGTGCTCAAGCGGTTAGCATCTACTATTGTATCGGGGTCTTTTATAATATCCTCAAGCTGAGAAGTCAAAGTCTGCAATGCAGTTGCATTTACGTGCTCGCTGCCAAGAATTTTTGACAAATTCTTCAGTTCTTTATCAAGCGTTTTCTTGGAAGCCTTAAAAACATCAACCATATCCGTAACGTTTGCCGTGATATTATAATCGCGATATTGGTCGGGGTTGGTGCCGGTTATCGCAATAATTCTGCGATATACACTCATAAGATCGTCTGAAATGCCCTGAAGTCCTTCAATAACCTCTGATATCTCACCTGTTACAACCTCAAGCTTAATTTCGTGACGACCAGCGGTCAGATAAAATAAATAATTTTCTTCTTCACCCAAGGCTGCTACCTGCCAGTCTTCGGAATAACCAAACTTAAGATTTTCAGCTTCCTTAAAAGGCACCTTGTTGTCAATATAAAGTCTGCGGGATGAAAAATATCCCTTAATAATATCTTGACGGAATCTCACACCCAACTTATAAAGGCCGTCTTCGGGAACGTCAACATTCCAGGAAATCCACTGTGACTGATATTTCCAGGAATTACCGCCTATACAGTTATAACGGATTTTTGTGGGAGAAAATGGCTGTGTATTTGGGCTTGTCTTATCCGACTGTGCTCTAAGTGAATAATCAGACTTTTCGTAAGCCTCTTCACCTTGAATAAATTTGATTTCACCGTCAGCAGACTTATAACCCTTTTGCTTATAAATTTTAAGAATTTCAGCATAGGTGGGTATTTCTTCCCCGCCCTTTAAAACAATGCTTTCCAAAGCGAAAGGCTCTTCGTTACACACTAAGGTTAAGGTGTGCTCACCCGCAGAAAGATAAAAACGATAAGCTTTATTGCCGTAATAACCGTTTTTATCCTTAAACGGATTCACCGTCCATTGTCTGGCTTCTGATATAGACGGAGTATATTGGTCACCGTTAGAATCTGTCAGAATACCGCTGTCATCACGCCAGATGCGGTCAAATTCATTAAATTTTGCTTCAACAAACGGGAACTGTCCGTCAAATTTAATGCCAAGGTCTATCGGTGAATTTCTTCCCTCAAGCTGATAGTACGATAAATGCACCTCATACAATGCGGCTTCGCTTACACTGAATTTCCAAGTAATTTCACCCTGTGTGCCGTCTGTTAAAACCGCATTTTCCACACCTTCGCAATTTGAAACTTCAATTTTTTCAATTGAAGACTGCAAATAATCCGCCGCAGAAATTTTGATTTCATTTTCGGCATTCTTTATGCTTTCATATTTTTTATAATAAGCACCGTACGAGCCTTCGCTGTATGTATCATATGTGTTATCCTGTATTTCTTCAGCATTGCAATTAACAACCGTTTTTGCATTGACAAAAGCAGAGAAAACCATTGCACAGCAAAGCGTATATGCGCATATCTTTCGGATATTAAACATTTTGGAAATCATCCTCCCATTTTTGTTCATTATAATTATACTAGAAAACGTATGTCTTTTAAATATCAGTTTTTTGATAAATTTTGCGATTTTTTGTTTTCTTTTATTTACAACAAATCATTTATTTGTTTTTTGTTGAAAATGACCGATTTTTCATTTATAATGATTATAGTTTGTCGAACGCAAAAAAGCGTTTTTGACATTATGTCGTTATATGATATTGAGGGGAGTCTGCTTATGTTTAACGTACTTATCGTGGATGATGATTTTCGCGACCGTAACGGAATATGCAGCACAATTAAAAAGTTCCAGCTACCGCTTTGCACATTTACTGCAGAAGGCGGTATCGAAGCATTGGATATACTTGATAAGGAAAAAATTGACATTCTTATAACCGATGTAAAAATGCCTGATATGCTTGGGACCGAGCTTGCCGAAAAAGCCAGAAAACAAAATCCCGACCTTACAATAATTCTGGTCAGTGCACATAAGGACTTTCAGTATGCCCAGTCCGCCATAAATTTCGGCGCAATTAAATATCTTTTAAAGCCGTATTACATTGATGAGCTTGTCTCCTGCCTTAAGGAAGCAATTGATATTTGCCGCGCGAAAAGCGACACAACGCGCGTTGATAATGCCGAAAATATTAAATTATTGCTTGATTATTTAAATGTCAAAAGCAACGTTACTCTTCAGCAAGCAGAAGAAATTATACAGCAAGACAAGGTTCAGCTGATTTTGATAAAATTCATCAAAAAAGAAGGCGCCACCGACAAGCTTTTTGCAGAGTTTGAAAGGCTTTTATCCCCAACCCCGATTATAATACCGCTTCAGAATTCAATGTGTGTTATTTTAAACAAAAATCATAAAAAATGCAGTCAGGCACAGCTTGAAGAAATCGTTGAATTTTTCAGAAATAACCTTGATACCGAAATTTGTATAACCTACGGTCCTTTTACAAATATTGCACAGCTGCCCGATGAATATAAACGGCTTAAACAAACCGGTGAATACTTTTTCTTTACCGACATCGGTCTGGTTATTTCCACACAGGATATTATTTCGCCAAGCGGCGAAGGCGCACCGTCGGTCGATATGATAATGGACAAAATCCAGCTGCTTATCGAGATGGAAAACTATACCGATTTTATCCCTATGGTAGCCCTGCTTTTTAAAACCTTGAAGCACACCTCACATTTTTCGGCGCTTTATGCAAAATGCATTTCTTCAAACATCATAAATTTACTTTATAAAAAGCATAAATTTACCGTAAGCGAGCAGGAAATTCTTGTAAAAATTTTCTCTTCCGACTCAGCTGAAGAAATTGTTATGCTCTTTAAAGAAATCGTTGAAAATATCAATAATAAAGACGACGGCGTTGATACAAAACGACTTATTTCCAAATGCCTTAATATCATTGAAAACAAATATATGATGAACGATATTTCTTTGGAATATATCGCCGAAAAGCTTTATGTTTCACCCGCACATTTAAGTCGACTTTTCAAAAAACAAACCGGCAAGAATTTTATTGATTTTTTGAAGGAATACCGCCTGAAAAAAGCAAGTGAGTTGCTTAAAAACACAAATCTTCGTGTTAATGAAATAGCGAAAATGGTAGGTTACGATTCCACATCGTATTTCACCACAATTTTCCACAAATATTACAACACCACGCCTGCTCAATTCAGAGAAAAAGGTGATAATTAATGTTAAAAAAACTAACCGCCTTTATAAGCAATAAATTCTTTAATCTCAAGTTTCGTTATCAGCTTTTAGCAACCTATTTGCTTATTTCGCTTATCCCTATTTTAATTTTAGGTGTGTTTTCATTTAACCAGTCAAGGTCATTGCTTTATTCTTCAAAAAATGAAGACCTGAACTATTATTTTGACAAGGCAAACGTTGCATTAAACGACACAATTGCGACAAGTGAAAAATTAATAGCAGAGGTTGCACAAAACCCGAATTTCTTAAGAATTTTTAACAATGACTTTACATCAAAAGATGACTTGCATAAAGAGATAGTTACCTCACTCGAACCGCACCTTTATAACCTCGAAAGCTTTTACCCTTTTATTCGCGAAATTATATTTTATACAAAGCTTGATATAGACAGTTACCGTACGGTTATTCACAAATACAGCACACTCTCACTACCAAAGCATATGTCAAAGGGTGTTTCTCAATGGTACTTTAACGGCAAATTTTTGGTTTATAAATACGATATTTATGACGGCTCAATACATACAGGCAGTTTGTGTCTTTTTATATGGCCCAAATCGCTTATAAAAACAACCAATAACGAGTTTATGAACTATAATCTTTTGCTTACAACAAAGGACACAAAAATGGTTTATTACCGAAACGTTGTTTACGGTGTTCCCGCCCCCGACCTTGATGTTTTTATTGATATTAAGGACAACGTAATTAAGGTTGATAAAAAGGATTATCTTGTACTTTCTTCGAATTTAAAAAATGATTTCCGACTGTTTGCTTACGTACCCAAGGAAGATATCGTCGCAGGTAGCAGCACGATTTTACATTCTACCTTTTTTGCAATGTTGCTGTCCTTTGTATTGCTTTTGATTATTGATATAATTTTCTCGCTTTCATTCACTAAACGAATTAACCATTTATCCAAAAAAATATCACAAATCAAAAAAGGCGATTTAAGCGTAAGGCTTTATTCCAACCAAAAGGATGAAATTGGAAACCTTACAAACGATATTTCGGATATGACACAAAAGCTTGATTCACTTATACATACCGTTTATGAAAAAGAAATTCAGCAAAAGCGTTTTGAGCTTAAGGCACTGCAGGCACAAATTAATCCGCATTTTCTTTATAATACCCTGCAAACCGTTAACTGGATAGCAATTGATAACGATGCAGATGAAATAAGCGAGCTTGTAATTAACCTTTCAAATTTTTACCGTGCAACCCTTAATAACAATGAAGATGAAAGCACGGTTGAAGATGAAATCAAGATGATAAAATCTTACCTTGATATTGAAAAAATTGTCTTAGGCAACAAGTTTGATTTTCAGTTTGACGTTGATGAAGATATACTGAATTACCAGACTATTCATCTTGTACTTCAGCCACTTACCGAAAATGCAATAGAACACGGTGTAAAGAAATCTAAAAACAAAAAACAAATCATTTCTGTAACGGCCAAAAAATTGCAATCAAATCTTGTTTTCACTGTTTCGGATAACGGTCCCGGCGTTGACCCCGAAAAGGTTGAAACCCTGCTTACAAGCAGCTCCCGCGGATATGGCCTTAAAAACGTTAACGAAAGAATTAAGATTAAATACGGTGATGAATATGGGCTGACACTTACATCCCCCGCAAATCCCACAACCTTTACAATAACATTACCAATAGTAAAATAACAAAAACCACCTCAGTTGAGGTGGTTTTTTTATACTTGTATTCATATTATAGTTTATCGCTCTGTTTAATTGGCGGCACATCGTAGGGACAATTCACGAATTGTCCGAAAATAATAGTTAATCGCAACGGGCGATTCGTGAATCGCCCCTACGGGTAATATCAATTAAATTACAGATTATTCACATCCGTCACGGAGCGACACCTAACCTCTTCGCTA